>JBIKTT010000406.1:0-3227 GCA_044347925.1 Phycisphaerales bacterium | reverse complement strand
CGACGATACCCCGCGCCTCCCTCGCTCGCGCGTCGGGATCTGAAAGACCGCTCGCACCCTCACTCCTTCCGATACCTGTAGTAAACCTCCAGACTCAACGTACACGCCGCCGTCTGGTACACCCGCCCGCCAAGCCGCGACCACTCGTCCGTCGGTGCCCAGCTCCCCGCCATCTTCCCCTCCTTCGACTGGTTCGCGAGCAGCTCCCGCACGAGCGCATCGTTCCACGCCCTCCACGCTTCCCCCTGATGCTGGAACAGCGCCAGCGTCGCGTAGTACCACGAATACGTCGGCGCCCCCTCGCCCCACTTCGGCAAGGTCCCGCGAACGAACCGCGCCGACTCCTCCATCATCCGCTCCTCCCGCTTCCGCCCGAGAAGCTGCTGCACGAACATCGCTTCCGCCGTCATCGCCGCGCTCGCCGCCCCGCCCTTCGCGTACGCGTACCGACCCGGCTTCCCTTCCACCGTCACATACTCAAGCCATTTCCCCGCCGCGTCAAACGTCGCTTTCGGAACGTCCATCCCCGCCCGCCGCGCACTCTCGATCGTGAACACAAGCCAGCCCAAGACCGACGTGTCCTTCTCGCTCCCACGCTTCCCGCCACCCGACGCCCGCTCAAGCACAAACGCCACCGCCCGCTGCGCCGGCTTCACCAGCGCCGGATCCTGCGTCATCGCCAAAGCCTCGCACAGCGCCACCGTCCCCACCGTCTGCCCGTACATCGTCTCCCCGCCTCGCAAATCCCCATCCGCCCCCTGCCGGGCGACAAGCCACGCCAGCGCCCGCCCGATCCGTTCCCGATACGGCCCCTCATCCATGTGTGTGTGCCCCGCTCCGAGATAGCAAAGCAGCACCATCCCCGTCATCGCCGCATCCGCTTTCACCTCCGCCCCACCGCCACACTCCCCGCACCCATCATCAAACCGCTGGGCACTCCACGACCCGTCCGCCGCTTGATGCCTCGCAAACCACTCGAGCGCAAGCCCGACGGCTTTCTCCGTCTCCGCGCTCCCGCCCATCTTCTCCACAAGCTCGCGCCGAACCTCCGGCGACCTTTGGTCAAACGTCTCCACCGGCGCCGACACCACCGGAAGCCGCGCATCAAGCTCATTCTCCGCGCCGCCACCACCCGCAGCCTCCGGCAACACACCAGCGCCCGGCCCACCGCGCCGCTCACGCGACCGGTCACCCGCAACCTCGCCAAGCCCAAGACCCAACTGAAGCCCAGCTCCCGGCGGCACATCCTTCTTCTCCGACCCCCCCGCTCCCGGCTCGATCATCACCAAGCCGCTCGCTCCCGCACCATTCCCCACCGGTGCCGCCACGCTCGGCGAGTCGCCCGCTCCCTCCAGCACGCCATCAACCACCCCTCGCCCGCCGGACGGCTCTGCTTTCGCGCCCGCCCGCACACCCGCCCGCACATCCGGCACCGCCGGCATCACACCCGCCGGCTCGCCCGGCGCAACCATCTCCGCTCCGACCATCGCCACCCGCTCGCCGCGTCCCGCGCCGCCCGCGGCCGTCGGCTCCTGCACGACGCCCGCTCCGTCTCCACTCCCCCCGCTCTTCGCCGCAAGCGGAACCTCCACCGATCCACCCGCCGCGCTCTTCCCTGAGATCGCCTCCACCCCCGCCACCGACCCGCTTGCGGCAGCTTCGCTCGCCGCAAGCTCGCCCACCGCAAGCCCCGCCGCTTCCCGCTCTGCGCCCGCCCCCTGCTTCGCACCCGCTTGCGGCACGCGAGCCTCCGACACGACCGACCCTGCGACCTCCACGCCCTGAGCAACCTTCACCTCGCCCCCGCGCCGCGAAGCACCGCCCGCCGCGACCGTCGGCTCCGCCACCGGCACAACCCGCTCACCGATCGCTCGCGGCGTGATCTCCGCCCGCCCCGCCGAAACCCCCGCGCTCGCCGCCGCCGCCGCTTGCGGAGCCATCGCCCCGACGTTAATCTCGCCCCGCCGCTCCTCGCTCGCCGCTTCACGCGTCACCGTGTTCGGCACCGCGGGAGCATCGGCCGCCGCCATGTCGGGCACCTCAACCGCACGCACCGCCTTCCCCGCCCGCTCCGGAGCCGACACCACCTCGCCCCTCATCGCTTCCGTCCGCTCCAAAGCACCCGCGACCGGCACCGCGACCGCTTCAAATCCACGCTCGCTCATCATCAGCGCCGGCGCCTCCGCCGCAAGCTCCGGCACCACCACCGCGCCGCCGCCCGACGAAATCCCCCGGATCTGCCCCGCCGCCGGCCCACCCGGCGTCCCCGAAGCAATCACGATCCGATTCCCGCCGCCGCCACCACCCTGCACCAGGTCGATGATCCCCGAGCCCACCTTCCAAATCGAGAAAAGCGAAGCCAAGCACGCATGAACCGCAAGCGACACCAGCAAGCACCGCGCCACAAGCCCCAACCGCCCCAATCGCTTCCGCCACACATCACTCGACATCAGCTTCGCAAGCAGAAGCAGCGGCAGTAGCGTCAGCAGCAAAAGCCCAAGCCACGGCAGAAACCCAAGCACATTCAGCTTCGCACCCGGCTCCGCAAACCGATACACCTCGCGCGACACCGTGAACCACAGCGAATACCTCGCAAGCCCGCCGCCCGCGTCCGCTCCCTCCTTCGCCCGATCCGAACTAAAGCAAAGCCGGAACCCATCCGCCGTCAGCGCCGGATCCAGGTCATTCGCCGCCGAGTTCACCGCCGCTCCCAGGTTCTCCGCCGCCAACTGATCCTGAACCCGCGCCCGATACAGATCAAACCCGCCAACCCCGCCCGCCCGATCCGAAGCGAAGTACAAAAAGTCCCCCGCCGGGCTCATCGCCGGCGCTCCCTCATCCGCCTCCGTGTTCAGCCACGCCGCCGCTTCCGCCGCCCCGGCCTTTCCGTCACGCAACTCCGCGCGGTACAGGTCATAATCCCGCCGCGTCCGATGCTCACGCAC
This sequence comes from Phycisphaerales bacterium, assembly GCA_044347925.1. Classification (GTDB taxonomy): domain Bacteria; phylum Planctomycetota; class Phycisphaerae; order Phycisphaerales; family UBA1924; genus UBA2396. The sequence goes on along the minus strand of JBIKTT010000406.1, from coordinate 282 downwards.
CGTCGCGCTCCACGTTTCATCGCTCGTCGCCGACTCACCCGCTCCCGGCCGATTCGAAGAGAACCAAAGCACGTTTCCCTCCGGCGACAGCGCCGGCCCGTACTCGTTCCACCTCGAGTTCACACCCTCACCAAGATTGACCGCCTCGCCCCAGCCTTCACCGGCACGTTCCGCCGCCCACAGGTCATACCCGCCGACACCCCCCGGCCGATCCGAGTAGAAGTAAAGCCGCTTCCCATCCGCCGAAAGCTCGGGCCCAAGCTCATCCTGCTTCGTGTTCAC
>JBIKTT010000474.1:0-2896 GCA_044347925.1 Phycisphaerales bacterium | reverse complement strand
CCGCTCGTGGCCGGGCTGACGTTGTTTGCCTTGTGTGCCATAGGTCGCTCCTGGCGGTGGACGCTTGCTCTCAAGCCGTTGCTTGGGGTCGCGATCGTCGCGGCGGCGGTGGTGCCCTGGGTCTGGGCGATCGCGAGCCGGTTCGGCTGGTCGGAGTACGCCTCCCTGGTCTGGAACGAGACGATGGGCCGGGCGGGCGGTTCGAGCGAGGGACATCTGGGCCCCCCAGGCATGCACGCGGTGCTGCTGATCGCGTTGCTTTGGCCGGCGTCGCTCTCGACCGCCCGTGCGGTTCGCGATGCCTTCTCCGCCGGTTGGCCCCTGCGAAACGCCGCCGACCTCGGCAAGCCATGGTGGAAGCGGATGTGGATCCGCCGGCTGGGAAAGCCGCAGGACGCGTTCCTGCTCGCGTGGGCTTTGCCCGGATGGGTCTTCTTCGAGCTCTTCGGAGCCAAGCTCGCCCACTATCCCATGCCGCTTTACCCGGCCGTCGCGATCCTCTCGGCGCGAGCGGCGGTGGCGATGACCGCACGCGGCGTGCATCCGGGAAGGCTCGACAAGGGAATATGGCTCGCGATCGGGATGGCCCTCGCGATCACGGCGATCCTCGCCGGGGCGACCGATCTTTCCCCAAGCTCGGCTCACGCGCTGCGCGGGAGCCTCGCCATCGCGTGCGGAGCGGTCGCGTTCGGGCTTCTGGTGCTCGCGAGCCTCAAGCCCGCGTGGACACCTGATCGGCTGCTTCGCTTGGGTCGCTGGTCGATGCTCCTGACGCTCATCGCCGCGTTCACTTCCGGGTCAAACTTCATCCCTGGAGCCGAATCCGAGCGGATCATGGACACCGTCAGGTCCGTCCCGGGGTGGGATGTGAGGCCCATCGCTTCGACGCACCGCCAGGACAGCATGGTCTTTCACACGCGTGGCCGCGTGGCGAGGCTTGATCTCCAAGCCGTTTCCGCCTGGCGGAACGCCAATCCCGACGGAATCGTCGTGCTTCGGAAAGACGAAGCCGAAAGCCTCAGGCCAACCGATCCCCATCGCATGGTCGCGGTGCCCAAAGCCGGCAGCATGATGCCGGGCCGCGACTGGGTGGTCCTCGTCCCGACGCCCGCCCCGGCCGAGGGTGGTAGGATGCCCGGCGAGTGACCACGACCCCTTCCAGCATCCCTTCACGCATCCCCGAGGCCCCTGCCGCCCCTCTCTGGCTCAAGATGCTCCGCGCCGCAGGCCTTGGCCTGAGGCCCGAGCGCGTCCTCATTGCGATGGTGGCCATGGTCATCATCGCGGGGCTGATCCGGGTCCCGCTACCGCGGGAAGCTTCGCAGAGCCTGCTCTCGCTTTGGCAATCCGCTGTCGGACGCGCCGGGCTTTGGTCCTGGAGCGAGCCTTCGCGAGCTTTGAGCCAGTTCGCGACCTTTGCCTCAGACCATCCATGGGCCATGCTCGCGGTCGGGGCGCCGGCGGCTTTCGTCATCATGGCGGCGATGGCGACGATTGCTCGCATGTCGGCGGTCGAGCTCGCCACGGGCGAGTTGGTCCCCGCCAAGCGGGCCTTTCGCCTGGTTTCGGCCCGGTTTGGATCTCTCGCGGCGGTGCTTCTGGTGCCGGCCGGTCTGGTCGCGGTGGTTCTCTTCGCGTTCGCCGGAGTCGGCGGGCTGCTGCTGTCCGTGAGCGGGCTGAACATCCTCGGAGCGTTGCTCTACGGTGTGGCGGTGATCCTGTCGATCGGCTTGGTGATTGTCGGAGGCGCGTTCGTCCTGGCAACGCCGATGCTCGCGCCCGCCGTCGTGTGCGAGGGAACCGGATCCGGCGAGAATGGCCGCGGTGATGCGATCGACGCCCTGCAGCGGCCGATCGCGTATGTGCTCGCGGCGCCGCTTCGGCTGGCGTTGTTCGCGGCGATCGGGCTCGCGCAGGTCCTTGCGGTGGGGTGGATTGGAAACTGGGTCGCTTCGACCGCCGTCACCGTTGCCCGAGGAGCGTGCACGCACTGGCTTTCGGCAGAAGCCGTCCAGAGCCTCGCGTCCGAGGGCGACTCGGCCACGATGGCCGCCAGGGTCATGGGGCTCTGGGAGTCGGTCCCCGAGCTTCTGGCGGCCGCCTGCACGCTTTCGGTCTTCGCGGCCGCTTCGACGGTGCTGTATCTGCTGCTGCGTCGGGTCTGCGACGGGCAGCACGAGCGGGAGATCTGGCTGCCCTCGGCTTCCCAGGGTCCGGCGACCAATGAGGATCCTGCGGTACGCCCGGAGCCCACCAGCGATGAGTGAGCACTCTGGGCTCATCACACGCGGCAGCCCGCGGGAACGAGCGGTGCTGATCGCCGGCGCCTTGGCCGAGATAGGCCTCCAGGACTTGGTGGTCGACTTGAGCGGCGGGGAAACGCGGGTCCTTTTGGCACGAAAGACCGATCTGCCGGGGCTCCTTGGTGCCTCGGAAACGTGGACCCTCGAATCCCGCTCCGTCAAGCTCGACGCGACGCCGGAGGGCGTCCGATGGGCCACCCAAGAGCCGATGGTCGCGCAGCTCCTTCGGGCGATTTCGGGCGAAGCGGCCCAAACGCCCCGGCCAAGCCCGGAGCCATAGCATTCGGTCATGGTTACGTTTGACGCCATGTCGCGCGGATCGCTGTGCACCACGCACGGGCTGAGCGTTCAGGTCGAGCCGAGGTACCTACCTCAGAACTCCGACCCCACGCGTTCAAGCTATGTCTTCGCGTACCACATCACCATCCGGAACGATTCGATCCGGACGGCGACGCTCCGCAAGCGGCGGTGGATCATCATCGACGCCGACGGCGACCGCCACGTGGTCGAGGGCGACGGCGTCGTCGGCCAGCAGCCGACCCTTGAGCCCGGCGACACGTACGAGTACACGAGCTTCTGCCCGCTCGAAACGC
>JBIKTT010000405.1:0-3250 GCA_044347925.1 Phycisphaerales bacterium | reverse complement strand
GCGCGGAACCGGGCCGAGACCGCGTCCACGCCTGCGCTGTCCTCAAGCCGAAGCCGTTCACGGAGCAGCTTGCGGATGCACGCCCGCATCACGACGTCGGGGATCCACCCCCGGTCCAGAAGCGGCTCGTACCACGCGGGGGTCGGGCTCGGGCCGGTCGGGGCGATCGTCGGAGAGGTGAGTGCCTGTGTCATGAGGGATTCCCCGCGGAGTCAGACGACGGGCCCGCTGCGGCGGCCCGAGGAAACCAAGGAAAGAAAGCGGAGGTGGTCTGCTGGTAACGCCGGTACGCTTCCGGACGCGACTTCAAAGCACGGGCTTCCGTCGGCGGGATGCCGGTGACCTTGAGCACGAAGAAGAGGATGAGAGCAGGCGCGGTCCACGCGAGCCAGCCCATCGGCGCGGCCGTCGCGATCGTCGCGTACCCGATCCAGATCAGCCACTCGAAGAAATAGTTTGGGTGCCGCGAGTATCGCCACAAGCCGACATCGCACACCTGGCCCTTCGAGGTCGCCCGCTTCTTGAAGGCTTTGAGCTGGCCGTCCGCGACCGACTCGCCGGCGATCCCGATGATCCAAATCGCAAGCCCGGCCCAGTCCAGCCATCCCGGTCCCGGCCGCGTGTCCAGCGACCCCAGCACAAACGGCGCGGACAGCACCACGACCAACAACGCTTGAGCTTCGAAGAACGCAAGCATGACCGGCTGAACGCGCGAGCCAAGCTTCTCCCGCATCATCTGGTACCGACCATCCTCAGGACCCTTGAGCACGCGATCAAACAGGAGGTGCGACGCGAGCCGCAAGCCCCACACCGCACCCATCGCCCCGAGGATCAGCCTCCGCTCCGCATCACCCGGGCCCGTCACCGCGCAGAACGCCGCCGAGAGCCCAAGGCACGCCGCCCAGCCGACATCCACAACGCCCGCATCTCGCGTCTTCCACTGGATCGCCCACAGCGCAAGCATCACCGCGCCGGCTCCCGCCGAGATCCACGCGAGTTGTGCCGTCCATTCGAGTGTCACTTGTTCACCACGACTTCGCCGACCGCCGGGATCCGGCACATCGGCTTGGTCAAGAGCACCTGAGCATCACCGATCCGCCGCGCCCGGAACCCGCCCTCGCAGTACGCGAGGTAGTACTCCCACATCCGGATGAACCGGTCGTCAAAACCCATCGCCCGGACCTCGTCGAGCTTCGCGAGGAACGTCTCCCGCCACATGCGAAGCGTCGTGACGTAGTGAGGCCCGATGTCCTCCATGTGCCACAGGCGCATGTCGGTCTTGCGCTCCACCGCGTCCAGGATCGCTCCCATCGACGGGATGCAGCTCCCGGGGAAGATGTACTTCTTGATGAAGTCCTGCGTGCGGGCCGCGGCGCGGAAGTACTGATCGCGAATCACGATCGACTGGATGAGCGCCGCCCCGGTCGGCTTGAGGAGCTTGGAGCAGGCCCCGAAGTACCCTGGGAGGTTCTCCGCCCCGACCGCTTCGAGCATCTCGATGCTCACGATCTTGTCGAACTCGCCCTTGAGGTCGCGATAGTCGGACTTCAGGACCGTGACGCGCCCCTCAAGCCCGGCTTCACGCACGCGCTGCTCCGCCAGCCGATGCTGCTCCTCCGAAAGCGTCGTCGTGGTCACCCTGCACCCGTACCTCGACGCCGCGTGCACCGCGAGGGCGCCCCAGCCGGTCCCGATCTCGAGCAGATGGTCCGAGGGCGAAAGGAACAGCTTGCGGCACGACCGGTCGATCTTCTCGATCTGGGCTTCCTCGAGCGTCCGGGCACCGTTCTCGAAGATCGCGCACGAGTACGTCATCGTCGGATCGAGGAACAGTCTGAAAAACTCGTTCCCCAGGTCGTAGTGCGCGACGATGTTCCGCTTGCTCCCCGCCCGCGTGTTTCGGTCCAGCCAGTAAGCCGCCGTCGCGACGGGCGCGAGGGCGCGGGCCAGCGGGCCCTCGAGCGCATCCATCGCGTCGATGTTCACCGTGATCGTCTCAATCAGGGCCGCGAGGTCGTCAGAAGCCCACGCTCCGTCGATGTAGGTCGCCGCGGCTCCCATGCTCCCGCCGAACGCGACCGCCGAGTAGAAGGACGGATCGATCACGCGCACGGTCGCGGCCGCCTGGCCGCCGGGGGGCTCGAATGCGACCTCGCCGCGTTCGTCCACCAGCCGGAGCCCGCCGTGAACGATCCGCCCGAACGAAGCGTGCACCATCCGACGGCCGATGGACTCCAGGTATCCGGGGATCCGACTCTGCCGCGCGGCCCGATCTCGGATCGACGGACGATCCAGCGCTGGCATGTCGGCTTGCAGTGAGGTCATGAATGGTCTCCTGTCGAGGTCGTCGTCGCCACGGGCAGCGGTGGCGTCTGCGGGTGCGGGTAGAAGGGGGCGCCGCGAAGCCAGAGCTTCAGGGCTTCAAGGTGGATCCTGGCGATCACCTGAACGGTCATCAAAGGGCGGCGGACAAGGAGCATGCGGAGCAGCCCCGGCGTGATCTCCCGCCGCTCAAGCCGAAGCGTGGCATCGAACACCTTCGGCGTTTCCGGCCGGCGGTCGCGCACGTTCATGTGCACCAAAAGCCCGTCCCGCGGCGGCGTGAAAGTCCAGTCGTACTCAAGGTCCATCGGCAGGAACGGCGAAACGTGGAACTCCTTGCCGAACCGCCATCGAAGGGGTCGCTCTTCCACCGACGCGGGCACCCGCTCGCGATCAAGGACGTACGCGTGACGCTCACCCCACGGGGTGTTGGTGATCTCCGCCACGACGGCCGTCACGCGTTCCGCATCGTCGAAGCAGTAGTAGAACGTCACCGGGTTGAAAACGTAGCCGAGGTACCGCAGATGCGTGAGCATCCGAATCGGGCCCGTCGGTCGCCGTCCGATCGACTCCTCGACCCGCGCACGAACCGCTTCATCCAGCGGCACGTCCCGCGAACCGAGATAGTCCTCGCGTGCGAACCTCGCCGGGCAAAGCCGGGACCTGCCCCAAAGCCGCGTCATCGAGAACACCCGGTCCATCTCCGCGAGATCCAGATACACCATATAGAGCGGGAACGTAAAGCTCCGCGCAGGCTCCCGACGTCGGTGCCGCACATGCCCTTCGTAGATCGCGCTCCGGAGATTCAAAGCCCGACCTCCAGACGCTCGCACACGCGCAGGGCGCTCGTCACCCCGTCCTCATGAAAGCCGTTTCCCCAGTACGCCCCGCAGTAGTGCGTCCGGTTCACCCCGCTGATCTCGGCCCA
>JBIKTT010000404.1:0-3252 GCA_044347925.1 Phycisphaerales bacterium | reverse complement strand
GCCGTGCGCGATGTGCAGCGGGACGGCGATCCTTCACAGGATTCCGCGGATCATCATCGGCGAGCACCAGACGTTCCGGGGGCGGGAGGACTGGCTGATCGCTTCGGGCGTGAGCATCACGCTTGTGGATGACCCGCGGTGCATCGCGCTGATGGAGGATTTCATCGCGAAGCGGCCGGACCTTTGGAATGAGGATATTGGGGTGCCGGGGTAGGGTGAATCAGGGACACCGCGGCGCGCCTCCGAGTATCGGCGGCGAGTCGGGAAGGGCGCGAATCGGGTCACTTGGCGGCGTCGATGACGGTTTGGGTGTCGATCGCAAAGAGCGATCCGCCGCTGATGAACCGGAGGACGTCCGCGCGGGCGGCGACATGTGTCACATCGAGGGGCTGATCCGATTGATCTCGAAGCTCAAAGCTGGCGAGGCACTCGGGGGTCTCGTGATCGCGAAGGTTGAAGAGTTGCACGAGGCAGATGTGGCCCAGGCGAACGAAGAACAGAGCGTGGCGATCGGCGATCGCAAACGCACTGCAGCCGTGGATGGGCATTTTCCAGACGGAGGCAATCCGGTCGTTTCTCAGGCGGACCAGTGGAAAGTCGCTGTAGTAGTAGAGCCATACATCGTCTTCCCCCGCGACGTTGAGGGCGTAGCAATCATCGATGGCGGGAGCCCCTTTGGATTCGAACTCAAATGTCTTGCGGCCTTGGGTATCCCAAGCGACCAGTCCCGAGGCTCCGATGGGCGTGTTCCAACCGAAACTGCCGTAGATGCCCTCGTCGAAGTACCCGGTCCAGATCCGGCCCTTCGGCGTGGTCTGAACCGAGCTCACGCCGTCGCCGAGCAGGATCCCACTCTTGAACTCGCCGCTTCGAGAGTAGATGCGACCATTCTGGTCATGATCGTCAGGACCCCGAAGCGCCGCGCGAGAAGAGACGAGCAGCAGTTCGTCAGGGAGTGGCTGGACATGATGGATGTCGAATCGCTCGCCTCTGATCTCGACATCGAGGCTGAGCGATGAACCTGTGATTCCGATGACTCGGTAATCGTGGGTCGTCCCGGCAAGAGGTTCGGAAGGGCTGGGTTTACGAAGTTCGACGGACGAGTGGTCAAGCCTGCGCATCGCGATCGTCGCATACGTCACGCTATCGGGGCCTATTGCGAACGCGACGATCTCGCCTCGCACCATCATCGAGGACAGCGAGAAGGCCGGCTTGAGCCGAAGCACTCGGTTCATCCGCGCGAACACTCTCCTTCGACCCAGCGGACGCGAGGCCCGCAGACGTGCCGGATCGCATTCCGGAGCCACGGCGAGATTTCGCAGGGGAGGTCGATGACGAATTCGCGAAAGATGTCTCCCTCCGGCTCCCATTGAGCATCGAGCGTAATGATGACCTGCCTGGGCTGAACGTGAATGCGGCCGACAAGATCTTCGAGAAGATTCAACTGGCTATCGACCTCAAGTTCCGTCGAGTCGCTCTCGGACGGCATCACGCTCAGAGAGACGTACCTGAGTTGGCCGATCTCTTCCCGCTTGAATGTCACGTTCACGATGAAGGCTGTCACCGTCAGATCGATGTCAGTGCATTCCATGACAGATCGCATTCATGCCTCCTGGACTGGTGGAGCTTTGTTATGACTCCGGGCAGTCGCGTTGCCGTGGTGTGATCGATCAGGCCAACACGGGGCGGTCGGTGCTCCGTCGGGAAGTTCGTTGGGTCCGGTGGCGTCGCTTGGATTCACCCTCGCTGGCGCGTCGGGCTCTGAAAGAGGGTTTACTTCTTCCACTCCGGCAGGCGTCCGGGTGTCCAGGGGACTTTGCTTGCTTCGAGCTTGGCTTCGAGGGTTTGGAGGTCGGCGACGAGGGCTTTGGTGTCGGCGAGGACTTTCTCGAAGCGTTCGCTCGCGATGTCGTACTGCTCGCGGTGGGTCTTGGTGGGGGGCTGGGTGCTGTTGAGTGTGCTATAGAGAGCGTTGCCGATGCGTTCGCGGATGCTTGGGGCTTGGGCGACCGCGCGGTCGGCGAGTGTGCTGTCGCCGCCGAGAGCCCGCTGGATTTCGCCGTGGCGGGTCCGCAGGGTTTCGAGGTCGGCCGAGACCGCCGGGTCGAGGCCCGGCGTCTGCATGACGCCCTTGCGGAGGTGGCTCAGGCGATTCGAGACTTCGCCGAGCACGCTGGCGGCGCCCTCGGTGGCTCGCTGGAGGTCGCTGAGCTTGCGCTCGAACTCGAACTTCTCGGCGCGGGCCTGGCCCTTGGCGGCGAACGTGGCCGCGTCGAGGTCGCGGACCTCGAACGAGACGGGGGCGTCGAGCATCGTGGTCACGCCATCGACGATCTTGGCGAGTTGCACGCTGTAGGTGCCGGGCGGGACGAGCGGGCCTTCCTGGTCGGTTTCCCACGGGTCGAGCTGACGGCTTGAGAGCTGGATGGGCGTGGTGAGGGGCAAGCGGAGGTTCCACGCCGTGCGGTGGAGGCCGGCTTCGCGAGAGACCTCGAGCTGTCGGAGGACGTTGCCTGCGGCGTCACGGACGATCATGACGACCTTGGGGGCGGGTTCGCGGTCCTCGGCTTGGAGTTCCTCGATGGTCGCATGCTTCCAGTCGTCCTTTTTCTCGGCTTCCTGACGCAGTTCCTTGCGGGTCTTGAGCTTTTCCTTGAGGTGGTAGGTCACGATCGCGCCGAATGCGGGGTTGGGAGCGGCGTAGTAGTCCGCGCCCGACCAGCCGCGGCCGTCGGTGCCGCCCTGCCGCGAGCGCGGAACGTACGAGAGCGCCGTCCGGATCGGGAAGATGTGGGCGTCCTTGGAGAAGATCTCGCTGCTCGCGGTGCGGAGCGGGGTGTAGTCGTCCAGGACGTAGAAGCCGCGGCCGAAGGTCGCGACGACCAGGTCGTTCTCGCGCCGCTGGATCTCAAGATCGCGGCAGTCGATGGTGGGGATGCCGGAGACCTTGAACCAGGTCGTGCCGCCGTCGAGCGTGAAGTGCACGCCGAACTCGGTGCCGACGAAGAGCAGGTTGGGGTTGACGTGGTCCTCGACGATGCTGTACGCGGTGCCGCCGGGGAGGTCGCCGGTGATGCTGGTCCAGGTCAGGCCCTTGTCGTCGCTTCGAAGGACGTAGGGCTTGTAGTCGCCGAACTTGTGGTTGTCGACGGTGGCGAAGACGCGGCCTTCGACGTGGCGGCTGGCTTCGACGTCGCTGATGAGCGTGAGCTGTTTGCCGTCGACGATGGCGACGTCCGAGATGCCCGGGAG
>JBIKTT010000403.1:0-3261 GCA_044347925.1 Phycisphaerales bacterium | reverse complement strand
CCAGTTGCGAAAGCTCCCGCAGGAGCCCCTCATGCGCATCAACCGACTCTGCCGACTGATGACCGCCCTCTGTGCCTCGCTCGCGGTGTCAATTCCCACAAGCCAAGCGGACACCACGGTCAAAGAACTCACCCGCATCAAGGGGCAGGGCGAATCCGTCATCCAGGGAATCGGCCTGGTCATGGGCCTCCCCGGCACCGGCGACTCCGGCAAAGAGCTCACCCTCGCCCGCCCGCTCGCTCAGATCCTCGCCAATAACTTCAACGCGCCCGAAAGCCTCCGCGAGCTCAACAGCGTCAAGTCCGTCGCGCTCGTCATGGTCTTCTGCCGCACGCCGGCCATCCCCGCCCAGGCCGACGACCGACTCGACATCACCATCACAACCCTCGGCACGGCTTCCTCGCTCAAAGGGGGCGTGCTTTACCTGACCCCGCTCACCGATCCTCGCCCAGGTGGCCGCGTCTACGCGATGGCTCAGGGCAAGATCGAGATCGAGGACCCCGCTTCTCCCACCGCGGCCAAGGTCTCCGGCGGCGCCCAGATCATCCGCGACCTGCCCTCGATGACCATCGAGTCCTCCTTCGAGCTCGTGATCGAAACCCAGGCCGCCGGATGGTCCACGGCCAAGCTCCTCGCCTCGGTCATCAACGAGAACGCGCAGCCGCAGGGCCCGGCCGTCGCCTTTGCGCTCGACGAGCGCACAATCCGCGTCGACATCCCCGAGCACGAGCGTCCCGCGAAGGCCGCGTTCCTCGACCGCGCACTTTCCGCGCCGGTCCCCACCTCCCTCCTGGATTTCCCCGCGACCGTCATCTGCAACGAGCGCACGGGCGTGATCGTCGTCACCGGCGATGTCGAGATCTCCCCGGGCATCATCAGCCACAAGGACCTGGTTATCACGACCACCGCCCCCCCGCCGCAGCCCTCGATCATCAACCCCCTGGTCGAGCGGAGCCGTTATACGGCCCTGGACACGCAGAACCGGCCGAAGGAACGCGCCAAGCTCTCGGACCTTCTCGCCGCTTTCAAGCAACTCGACGTCGCTCCGGCGCAGCAGATCCAAGTCTTACAGCTTCTGCACAAGACGGGCCGATTGCACGCTCGGCTGGTGATGGACTGAGTCCTTCCCCCTCACTCCCCGCCGCCAACCGTCCTCGGAGAGGACGAAGGAGAATCGCGTGAACGGAGTTCAACTGTCCCCGTCCTCGTCTCTGGGCCTGGCTTCCCCAACCAACGCCCGCACCATCGCCCCGGTCCTCCCGGACCCGCGCGATTCGAGCGTGTCACTCTCCGACCGCCAGCGGGCTTTCGCCGGCGTCCTCAGCCGCGCAAGCTCACACCCCGGCAAGCAGACCCCCGAGCAGGAAGCCCGCGACGGCGCCGAGCAATTCATCGCCATCACCTTCCTCCAGCCGCTCCTCAAGCAACTCCGCGAGACCAACAACGCCGCGCCGCCCTTCGCGCCCTCCGCCGCGGAGAAGCAGATGCAGGGCATGATGGACGCCCAGCTCGCCCAGCACATCGCCAAAGCCGAACGCTGGCCCCTCGTCGACCGCGTCGCCAAAGACCTCCTGCGCAACCAGTCCCTCCAGCCCAACCGCCAGCCCAACTAAAGCCCCAAAGCACCGATGAGCACCACCCCGCACATCCCGCTCCCCGACCAGTTCGTCCGAGAACTGGCTTCGCTCCTCGGTTCACTCATCTCGGCCCACGAGGAGTACCTCGGCCTGCTCGCCGAACACCGCGAAGCCGTCCGCCGCGCTTCCCCCGCCGCCGCCGCCGAGGTCACCACCCGCCAGACCGGGTGCCTCGAACGCATCGCGATGTTCGAGCACGCCCGCCGTGCCCTCGTCCAGCGGGTCATCGACGCCGGCCACTGGCCCGGACGCGAACTCGTCACCCTCACCGGCCTCGCCGAACGCTGCGGCCCGATGAAGCAGCGCCTCATCGACAGCGCAGGCCATCTCAAGACCCTCATCGCAAAGGTCCGCCAGGAACAGGGCATCGTCCGCCGCGTCTCCCAGTCCCTGGCTTCGCACATCGAAGGCCTCATGCGGACGGTCGCCAAAGCCGCTTCGCACACCGGCACCTACGGCAGGCGCGGCGTCGTCGGAACCTCCTCAGTCGTGACCGCACTGGACGTTCGTTCGTGAAGGAGCACCCATGAGCCTCAACTCCGCTCTCAACATCGGACGCAGCGCCCTGACCGCAAGCCAGATCGGCATCCAGGTCGCCGGCAACAACCTTGCCAACGCTTCCACCCCGGGCTATTCGCGGCAGTCCGCCTACTTCTCGCCCGCCTCCTCGCAGTTCATCGGCAACGGCGTCGCCGTCGGCCGCGGCGTCGTCACCGACTCGGTCCGCCGCCAGGTCGACAACGCCCTGCAAGCCCGCCTCTTCAACACCCTGTCGACCGAGTCCGCGGCTCTCCAGCGTTCCTCCGTCTACTCCGGCGTCGAATCCGCGATCGGCGAACTCTCCGACAACGACATCTCCTCCGGCCTCTCGTCATTCTTCAACACCTGGTCCGAACGCGCCAATCTGACCAAGTCGTCGGCTTCCGTCGTGCAGGAGGGTGACCGTCTCGCCGCTCTGCTCCGCCGCCAGCGCACCTCGCTGACGCAACTCCGCGACCAGATCGACGGCCAGATCGGCGCGGCCGTCGTGCAGGCCGACGCTCTCATGTCCACCATCGCGCAGCTCAACGTTCAGGTCTCAACCGCGGAGGGCACCGGAGCCGAAGCTTCCACGCTCCGCGATCAGCGCGACCGCGCGATCAGCGAACTCGCTCAGCTCATGGATGTCTCCGTCGTCGACAACGGCGCCCAGGGCCTCACGGTCCTCGTGGGCTCTGAGCCGATCGTCGTCGCAGGCACCTCCCGCGGCCTCAGCCTCAGCCGCGAGAACGACGCGAACGGCGACGTGCAAGCCATCATCCGCACCAAGGACCGCCCCACCGCCATCATCCCGCGCGAGGGACAGCTCGGCGCGATGCTCTCCGGACGCACCGAAGCCGTCGACGACGCGACCAACGCCATCGATACCCTCGCGTCCCAGCTCATCTTCCAGGTCAACAAGCTTCACAGCACCGGCACCAACGCGACCGGCCTGTCGACCACCACCGGCACGCTCCAGGTGGCTTCCGGCGACCGCACCCGCGCCCTCAACGACCCGGCCAACACCACCTTCTCGCGGCTCCCCTTCGCCGCAAGCAACGGTGGCTTCTCGATCACGGTCAAGCAGCCCAACTCCTCGCAGTCC
>JBIKTT010000402.1:0-3268 GCA_044347925.1 Phycisphaerales bacterium | reverse complement strand
CGTGCAGGCCGTGAACGATGCTTTCGCGCGGGCGGTGACCGAGCCTGACCGCGTGGCGGTGCGATCGGAACTCACGCCGCAGCTTTGGTCGCGCGAAGCGCTTCCGGAGTTGAAGCTCGCGATCGTGCGCGGGCTTCTGGCGGAGAAGAGCGAGAGGTCGCGGGAGGAGATCCGCGAGGAGCTTCGCCTGAACCTGCCGCTTCAGTCGAGCCGGATGGTGGTGACCGAGGTCTGCGCTGCGGCGGCGGAGCGTGGCTGGACGGAGTACGTGCCGGCGCTGGTCCGGACGTGGGCGCAGCCGGTGCCGGAGATTCCCGATGCGGAGCGTGTGGAGCGAGCGGCGCTGCTGACGCTCGTCCCCGGGACGCCGGTGGAAGAGACGGTCTTCTCGGTGTTCATCAACCCGCCGGCGGACACGCCGGCGACCCGGCGCATGAAGCTCGAAGAGCGGTATCGCCTCGCGGCGTGGGAGGTTCTCTCGCGGCTGGATCCGTCCGGGGCGACGCGGCGGTCGCTCCTCGAGAAAGCGGCGACGTCGGCGACCCCTTCGCCGCTGGCCCAGGATCTGCTGGCCGCGGCGCGTGAGCTTGGCGTGATGCCCGCGTACGGGGAAGAGGCCCTGTGGGTGAGGCGGCTTCGGTCGCCCAGGTCCGCGGCCAACTCGGCGTGGTGGACGGAAGTGGTGGCGTGTGTGCAGAGCTTGAGCGAGGAGCAGAAGCGCGGGCTTGCGCTCCGGCATCTTGAGCCGATCCGCTGGGCGAAGCTGAACAAGCCGGAATGGCTTTCGATGAACACGGCGCAGCTGGGTGCGGTGCTGACCCAAAGGCTTGAGGGGCGTCCGATGTATGAGCCGACGGGCAATCGTCCGCTGGGCAAGAACAAGATCTCGGAGAAGCTTGAGGACGCGCTCCCGAAGATGACCTACGCGGACATCGTGAGCGTGCTTGTGGCGGATGAGGCGCTGCAGGCGGCCGGCGTCGCGGACAGTCTGCACACGTACGCCGGGTACGACCAGCGGGACACGAAGACGGAGTACGGCGGGCTGCTTCAAGCGGTTGCGGCGGAGTCGAGCGGCGATGGGGGGTTTATCGCGACGCTTTACGCGCCACGACCGGGGGATCGGTTCGACGATCGGCGGTTTGTGGCTTCGCAGGACATGATCGACGCTTCGGACCGTGCGCTGGTGCACTGGCACTTCCACGTCGCCGAGCGGAGCAATTCGTCGTACGCGGGGCCGAGCATGGAAGATCTGGACTACGCGACGCGTCAGGGGCGGACGTGCATGGTGCTGACGAGCGTGGACCGCGAGCGGATGAACGCGGACGTGTTCCTGCCGGGGAATCTGATCGTGGATCTGGGCGTGGTGGAGAAGAAGTAGGGAGCGTCGAGCCGGTCAGGCTTCGTCGGACGAGACCGTTTCGGTGATGCGGCCCCCGCGGAGGCCGCCGGCTTGGTAGAGGTCGAACGCGGCGTGGACGGCTTGGGGGCTGGAAGCGGTGCGGACGGCTTCCTTGAAGGGTTTGACGCTGACGCGTTCGGGCTCCTTGCCCGATTGGTCGCCCGGGTCGCGGGGGCCGATGATGCCCAGGCGCTTGGCGAACCATGAGACGCGACGGTTGATCTGGAAGAGGGCGTAGCGGTCGTCGCGCTGGGCTCGCATGAGCTCGAAGTAGCGGCGCAGGTTCTCGATGATCTCGTGCTCGGTGGGCGTCGCGGGGATCGTGCCGGTCGTGAGGTACGACCACGTGTCGCGGAAGATCCACGGGGTGGAGAGGGCGCCGCGGCCGATCATCACGCCGCTGCAGCCGGTCTCGCGGAGCATCCGCTCGGCGTCGTGGGGCTCGCGGACATCGCCGTTACCGATGACGGGGATCCGGCCGGCGACGGAGTCGACGACGCGGGAGATACCTTCGAGGCGGACGGTGCCCTGGAACTTGTCCTCGGTGGTGCGGCCGTGGATGGTGACGGCGGCGACGCCGACATCGGCGAGCATGCGGGCCAGGTGCGGCGAGCAGGCTTGTCCGGAGAGGTGGTCCGTGGTAGACCAGCAGATCCGCATCTTGCAGGTGAGTGGGACGGGGGCGTATCCGGCGGCGCGGCATGCTTCGAGGGTCTTGACGACGCGGGCGGCGATGGCGACAGCGCGGGGCAGGTCGGTCAGGAGCTTGCTGCCGCCGTCCTTCTTCGTGACCTTGTCGACAGGGCAGCCCATGTTGATGTCGACGACGGTGGCTCCGTGTTCGACGGCCCAGCGGGCGCCTTCGGCCATGATGTCGGGGTCGCTGCCGTAAAGCTGCATGCCGACGGGCTTGTCGAAGTCGTTGGTGCGGGCGAGGTCGAGGCTTGTGGCGGTGCCGCGGAGGAGCCCCTGAGGGGAAAGCAGATCGGTGCAGGCGAGGCCGACACCGCCCCATTCACGGCAGATCGTCCTAAAGGAGAGATCGCAGTATCCGGCGATGGGAGCCAGGAGAAGCTTGGTCGCGAGTTGGACAGGACCGATCTTGAGCACGCGGAATCCTAGGAGGCGAGGGCGGGCGGTCGTCTGCGGGCGGTGCCCGGTGCACGGACGAAGCAGGCCGCCATTTGGAGTGAAGCCGGGATGTAAGATCGTTCATGCAAGAACGGGTGGCATAGATATGAGTTTCAAATGATGTCACCCGCGGTCATGACACTCGACTAGAGTGAGTGGCGGCGTCGCGTCATCACGGCGCGCGATAAGGACTGGATTCATGGATCCCGATTTTCGGCTGCTCTTCGAGTCGCTCCCCGGCCACTATCTGGTGATGTCGCCTCGTTTTGTGATCGTGGCCGTGTCCGACACGTATCTTGCCGCGACCAGAGCCGTGCGTGAAAGCGTTCTTGGAAAGCACATCTTCGAGGCGTTTCCGGACAATCCGGGTGACCCCTCCGCAAGCGGGAGCCGCAACCTGCGAGCTTCGCTTGAACGCGTCGTCGCCAGCGGAGAGGTCGACTTCATGGCGGTTCAGAAGTACGACATCCGGCTTCCGGAGTCCGAGGGGGGCGGGTTTGAGGAGCGGTTCTGGAAGCCGGCGGACTATCCCGTCAAGGGTCGCGACGGCCGCTTGCTCTACATCGTTCACACTGTGGAAGACGTGACCGAGTTCGTCCGGCTTCGCGACGAGAACGCGGAGCAGTTTCAGGCGCAGAAGCTCGAGAGCATCGGCCGGCTGGCGAGCGGGATCGCCCACGACTTCAACAACCTCTTGACGGTGATCGTGGCGGAGTGCAGCATGCTGGCCGGGGAACT
>JBIKTT010000401.1:0-3272 GCA_044347925.1 Phycisphaerales bacterium | reverse complement strand
AGCAAGCAGACCTCGGCGGAGCTTTCGGGTCTGCGGGCGGCGAAGGACAAGGCGAAAGCCTCGATCAAGACGCGTGGCGAGACGCTGACGCCGCTGGCACCGCCGACTGTGGATGCGAGCGTCGCGTCGGCGAAGTTTGACGCGACGGCGGAAGAGCTTCAGGCCGCCCGCCGGGACGCGAAGTCTGACGTGCCGGGTGCGGCGGCGGCTGATCCGGGCAAGCCGGTCAAGCCGAAGTCCGCGAAGGAGGATGCGGAGCAGGGCATGTCCGCTCTATTGAAAGCCAAGCGTCGCGCCCGCGATGAACTCGAGGATCGCTGATCGAAACGCCCGGAACTCCATCTCAGCAGTGAACCCTGACACCAAACTCGTCCGCTGATCTCATTACTTCAGAAGGATCCCCATGTCGACGATGACCGAAGCCCCCACGACGCCCGCGGAAGTGAAAGCCAAGTGCGATGCGTTCCGCGAACGGTTCAACAAGCTCAAGGCCGAGATCGGCAAGGTCGTCGTCGGTCACTCCGACGTGGTCGAGTCGGTTCTGATCGCGCTGTTCACGGGCGGCAACGTGCTGCTTGAGGGTGTGCCGGGTCTGGGCAAGACGCTTTTGGTGCGGTCGCTGGCCCAGACGCTGAGCTTGCCGTTCAGCCGGATCCAGTTCACGCCGGACCTGATGCCGGCGGACGTGATCGGGACGAACATCGTGATGGAGGACGCGGAGACGGGGCGGCGGAAGTTTGAGTTCCAGAAGGGGCCGATTTTCGCGCAGATCGTGCTTGCGGACGAGATCAACCGGGCGACGCCGAAGACGCAGTCGGCGCTGCTTGAAGCGATGCAGGAGCGGTCGGTGACGGTGGGCGGGAAGACGCACAAGCTTGAGAAGCCGTTCATCGTGCTTGCGACGCAGAACCCTGTGGAGCAGGAAGGGACGTATCCGCTTCCCGAGGCGCAGCTGGACCGGTTCATCTTCAAGCTGGT
Source organism: Phycisphaerales bacterium (assembly GCA_044347925.1). Taxonomy (GTDB): domain Bacteria; phylum Planctomycetota; class Phycisphaerae; order Phycisphaerales; family UBA1924; genus UBA2396. The sequence goes on along the minus strand of JBIKTT010000401.1, from coordinate 2,294 downwards.
CGTGGGGTACGGCGAGCTGAGCGATCTGATGACGATCCTGGAGCGGACGACGGGGAGCGCGGCTCCGGAGTGCTCGCCGGTGATGGATGGGCCGTCGATTCTGGAGACGCAGGCGCTCGTGCGCGGGGTGGTGGTGGCGCCGCACGTGATGCAGTATGTGGGGCGGCTGGCGATGGCGACTCATCCGGGCGGGCCTTACGCGGCGGGCGGGGCGGAGGGTCCGGCGAACAAGTACGTGCGGTGCGGGGCTTCGCCGCGCGGGGCGCAGGCGATGCTGCTTGGGGCGAAGGTGCGGGCGCTGATCGACGGCCGGTTCCACGTGAGTTTCGCGGACGTCAAGGGCGTGGCTCCGATGTGCTTGCGGCACCGGTTGATCCTGAACTTTGAAGCGGAAGCGGACCGGGTGGATCCGGATGCGATCGTGAAGCAGATCATCGAGAAGACGCCGACGGACCCGGTGAAGCTCTGAGGAGCATCGCCGCAGGGTCGCTGGGGCATCGCCGACAGCGGTCTCGATTCTTCGCAGAGGCGTCCTGATCAGAAGCCGGGCCAGACGACGGAACACTCCATGAGACTCCATCCATGAGATTCAAGCAGATCGCGTTCATGTTTCTTGCTCTCCTCTCGACCATCGTGCACGCCGGGTGCGCATCGGGTCCGACGGCGCCGGACGCGGGCGTCGCGGACAAGTATGTCGGCGAGTGGCGCTCGGCGAACAGCGTGTTTGTGAGCTGTTTCCGCCGCCCGGACTCCACGTACATCCTGCGCTCGAACCGGTCCGGGAAGGAGCGGTCGTCGGAGGGCGAGTTGATCGACGTCGAGGGGACGATGATGGTCAAGGTCAAGGTCTTTGAGCCCAACGCGGAAGAGCTTTCGAGAGGGAAGGTCCCTCTGTATCAGTTCGGCGTGCTCAAGCTTTCGGACTCGCGGCTGAAGTACACGCCGGTGCGTTCGGCTTGGCTTGCGAGCACCATGCGGTCGCACGGCCTTGGGGGGGCGGTCGGCGGGGAGTCGGCGACTCCGGGAGCGGGCGTGGGCATTCCGGCGGAGTGGTCTGATCTTGAGCACATTCTTCGGGACGCGGTGACGGAAGACGGAGCGCTCGAGCCCACCGAATCGTTCGAGAAAGTGAAGTAGTACCCGCATGCTCAAGACCTCGAACGCCAAACGACTGGAAGGCATCGAAGACCTTGCGACACCGGCGCAGATCGCGAAGGTCGCGCCGCTTGATCTCACGAGCCGACGGATTTTCTCCGGCAAGCTCAAGGGCGAGCGACGGTCGAAGAAGCGCGGCGAGTCGGTCGAGTTCGCGGATCACCGGCCGTATGTGATGGGGGATGACCCCCGGCACCTGGACTGGAACCTGTTCGCGCGGCTGGACATGCTTTTCCTCAAGCTTTATCTTGAGGAGGAGGATCTGTCGCTGCACATCGTGATCGACGCTTCGGGGTCTTCGGACACTGGGGATCCGAGCAAGTTCGTGTTCATGCAGCGGGTGGCGTTTTTGCTGGGGTACATGGGGCTTTCGAACCTCAACCGCGTGGCGGTGACTGTGATCGGCGGGACGACGCGGAGCGCGGCGGAGGGTGTCAAGCCGCAGGTGCTTCGGTCGCTTCGGGACCTTCGCGGGCGGCGACGCGTGATGGAGCTTTCGGACTTTCTGCTCGACACGGAGCCAGGCGGCTCGTCGAACTTCCGGGCGGCGGCGGAGCGCATCGCGCTGACGCGTCGCGGGAAGGGCGTGATGGTGCTGATGTCGGACTTCCTCATGAAGGAGGGGTACGAGGACGGGCTGCGCCTGCTTGTGGGGCGCGGGTTTGACCTGATCGCGATGCAGATTCTCTCGCGGGAAGAGCTCAAGCCGCCGATCACGGGGGACCTTCGTCTGAAGGACGTCGAGGACGCGGACACGGCGGAGGTCACGATCTCATCGCCGCTTCTCAAGCAGTACGACAAGATCGTGACGGCGTTCCGCCGCCGGCTTGAGGAGTTCTGCCATCGTCGCGGGATCATGTACCTTTTGGCGACGCCGGACCAGGCACCGGAGTCGCTGCTGATGGACACGCTTCGCGCCAAGGGGGTGCTGCGATGACCTTTCTCACCCCGCTTTACGCGGCGATCGCGGCCGGGATCGCGATCCCGTCGCTGGTCATTCTTTATTTTCTGAAGCTGAAGCGGCGGGATATGGAGATCTCCTCGACGCTGCTTTGGAAGAAAGCGATCCAGGACCTTCAGGCGAACGCCCCGTTTCAGAAGCTGCGTCGCAACATCCTGCTTCTGCTGCAGCTTCTCGC
>JBIKTT010000400.1:0-3283 GCA_044347925.1 Phycisphaerales bacterium | reverse complement strand
CCTCGTAGCCCAGTTTGTGAAACGCCACGATCGTCCCGTCGATGTACGCGTGAATCCCGCGATCCGTCGTGTACCCCTTCGGGTTGTCCCCGACCCACCCGTGATGGTGCGTCGTCGTATGAAGCGGCTGCGCCGTATCGCCCACGAAGTGCGCGAGCAGACCCATCTCCACCCGGATGTTCGCTTTCGTCTGCTCGATCTGCACCTTCCGACGCTCGCTCGAAGCGTCCGCAAGGCCCTCCAGAATCCGAAGCGTGTTCATCGCGGACCTGAGCTTCTCGTAGTGCTCCATCGTCGCGTGGGCCACAAACCCCGGATACTCCTGCGTCTTCGCCGGGTCCATCGCGGGATTGATCGGCTTGAACTTCTCCGGGTGCTTCTCGCGAGCGATCACCATCGCCTTGACGTACTCATTCCGCAGCATCGGCACCGTCCGGAGCGTCAGCCCGAACGGTTCGAGGTCCTCGACATCCAGATAGTGGTCGGGCTCGTTCTCATGCCGAAGCGTCGGCGTCCGCAAGCCGCGCCACCGGTCCGGCTCACCCGACTGCCACGCGATCATCGCACGGCTTGCTTCCTCGTTGATCCACACCGGCGGCTGAGCCGTCGCTTTGAACCGATCCAGCGCCAGCAGGGTGATCGTCGCGTGCCCCGCCGCGTCCCACGCGATCGAAACAGGTGCGAACGCGGCGGCGACGAGGAAAGCGGCAAACGAGCGTCTCATGCCCCGAGCATATCGGCCCGAAACGAACGCCGCCCGCGCAGATCGCGCGGGCGGCGGTTCAAGATCCCGTCAATGTCGAGTCCGAGGGTCCCGCGACGCTCGCTTACTCCGGCTTGCCGCCGGCCATGTCGTAGATCCACGCATCGCCGTTGCGGCTCCAGTTCTGCACCTCGCCCGGAGCGAAGAAGAGCTTGAGCTCGCGCTCGGCGGCTTCGGGGCTGTCCGACCCGTGGATGAGGTTGAACGAGTTCGACACGCCGAAGTCGCCGCGGATCGTGCCGGGGTTGGCTTTGCTGCCGAACGTCGCGCCCATCATGTTGCGGGCGATCGTGATCGCACCGTTGCCGCGAAGGGCGAGCACGAGCACCGGGCTCGAGGTCATGAACTTGACCAGGCCGGCGTAGAACCCGCGCTCCTTGTGGGCTTCGTAGTGCGTCGCCGCGAGCTGCTGGCTGATCTGCATCATCTTGGCCCCGACGACCTGCAGGCCCTTGTCCTCGAAGCGCGAGATGATCTTGCCCATGAGGCCCCGCTGAACGGCGTCGGGCTTGAGGATGATGAGGGTGGTTTCCATGTGTGACTCCTTCGTGTTCGTGTGTGAAAAGGCCGCCCAGGGGCGACAAACCCGTGGTTCGGACCGAGCAGGATGATAGGACAGGTCCCGGCTCCAGTGTCGCGAGTTCGGCCCGATCAGAAGCTCAAGGCCCCCTGTCTGAACCCGCCGAAACGCCATGACGCGACCCGTTTCACCACCCATGCACCCGCGACTTCGCGTCGATCGCAAACCCAACCAGAACGATCAGACCAACGCTCCCCAGCCCAATCGACACCAAGCCCACCGCCATCGCAACGATCGCGCTCCGCATCGGCACCTCGGTCGACCGCAACAAAGCCTCGTCGAGGTGCTTGTTCCATCGGTCGGCCCACTCGGTCAGCGCGACCATCAAGCACATGCACCCCGCGGCGACCACGAGCAAGCCGGCCGCGAAGTCGATCGTCTCCGCGGCTTCTCGATCGGGAGCCACCACGGGCGACACAAGCATCACCACAACCATGATCACAAAGCTCGGCACCGGGAGCAGCCACGGAACCGAAAGCCAGGCTTGATGTCTAAGCCACAGCAACGCCACAAGACGACGCTCGATCCCCGGGTTCGCCGCGCGACGTCGCGAGCCGCGCCACGGAACCACAAGCAGCACACCCGCGCTCTTGAGCGCAATCGCGACGACCCCAACCGCGAAAACACCCGCTACATCCCACCATGATCGCAGAAGGAACGCCGCCAAGACGCCGTAAGCGAACACCCCCCCCACCATCACCGCAAACCCGACCCACGCCGGACGCACGCTCTCCTTGATCAGCGCGGAACGCACGGTCGCGATCCGGCGGGACATCTCCGTCACCGGCGTCCCGCACTCCGGGCAGACCAAACCTTCCGGCATCGCCCCATCAAGCGGCGTGTCGCTCACGACATACCAGCACGACAAACATCGGCACGGCTCCACCTCACCCGCGCGAAGCGGGGTTTCCAAAGCCTGCAAATCGGGCTCGGCCGACATGCCGAAACAGTACGCCATTCCGCCGTGGCATCCGCACCACGGCTCTACACTCCCTCATGAACACCGCCATTTTCAGCGCCAGGGCCTACGAGCGTGCGCCTCTAACCGCCGCCGTCGGCACTCCGCCGCGCCACACGTTGCGGTGGATCGAGCCGTCGCTCTCCACCGAGACCGCCCCGCTCGCCAAAGGGTGTGCCGCCGTGTGCGTCTTCGTCAACGACCGGCTCGACGCCCCGTGCCTAAACGCGCTCGCCGAGCTTGGCGTCCGGTTCATCGCTCTCCGCTGCGCCGGGTTCAACAACGTCGACCTCAAGCACGCCGAAAGCCTCGGCCTCAAGGTCGCCCGAGTCCCCGCCTACTCCCCCCACGCCGTCGCCGAGCACACCGCCGCCCTCCTCCTCACCCTCAACCGAAAGACCCACCGCGCTTACGCCCGCGTGCGCGAGCAGAACTTCGCACTCGGCGGGCTCGAAGGCTTCGATCTCTTCGGCAAGACCGTCGGCATCATCGGCACCGGAAAGATCGGCGCCTGCTTCGCGGCCATCATGCGCGGCTTCGGATGCAGGATCCTCGCCTCAGACCCCACGCCCGACCCCCACTGCCTCTCCATGGGCGTCAGCTATGTCCCCGCCGATGACCTCCTCGCACAAAGCGACATCGTCTCCCTCCACTGTCCCCTGACGCCACAGACCAAGCACCTCATCAACGACCGCACGCTCGCCCTGATGAAGACCGGCTCGGTTCTTCTCAACACCGGCCGCGGCGCCCTAGTCGACACCCGTGCGCTGATCGCCGCGCTCAAACGCGGCACGCTCGGCGGCGTCGGGCTCGACGTCTATGAGGAAGAGGGCGACCTCTTCTTCCGCGATCTTTCCGGCGTGATCCTGCAGGACGACGTCTTCGCCCGGCTCATGACCTTCCCCAACGTCCTCATCACCGCTCACCAGGGGTTCTTCACGCACGAAGCACTCCGAGGCATCGCGGACGTGACCGCCGCGAA
>JBIKTT010000399.1:0-3285 GCA_044347925.1 Phycisphaerales bacterium | reverse complement strand
GCATCTCGGAGTCGTGGTGGTTCACGAACCTGGCGTTGCCGATGGCGCCGATTGCGCTGCTGGTTCTGGCGGTGGTGCTGCTTGCGGCGCGTCGGGGCGAAGCGAGGCTTGCCGAGGGTTCCACGGGGAACTGAGTTTTCGGACGGGAGGTTTGTGCGCGCGCCGGGTTTGTGAAACTGCGCCGTGGCGGATCCGTACATCCCTTCGTGACGCACGAAACTCCGCAACGTGAAGCAAGGGCGCAGGCTTTGGATCGGGGCGAGGGGTGGACGATGCTGCGTCAAGTGGCGGGCGGGGTGTTTGTGGCCAAGCTCAAGCAGTACGCGTCGACGTTCCGGCAGGGTGTGCATGCGCACGAGCAGGGGTCGGTGGATTTCAATCTGGCGGGCGCGGGGGTCGGGATGTATGCGGGGGCGGAGGTGGAGTCGCGCGCTGGGGCGATCGAGCTTTTCGCGCCGGAGCGCGAGCATTCATTCGCGTGCGGGCGGACGGGGTTTCGCACGCTTCATCTGGTCTTTCCGAAGTCGGCGTGGCGTGATGAGGTGGAGGGGGCGGATGATCCGGACGGCACGGGGATCGATCAGGCGAAAGCGGTGGGCCTTGGCCTGAAGTTGCTTCGCGAGGTGCGTGATCCGGACGCGTCGTCTCCGCTTGCGGTGGAGTCGATCGGGTTTGAGCTTTTGGCGGCGGGGGTGGCGTGGCGGGACCGCGGCGATCCGCGGGCGCGATGGCTTGGCGCGGTTCGCGACCGGCTTCACGAGGGAGAGCTTCCGACCTTGGCGGAGCTTGCGGAGCATGCGGGGGTGAACCGGGCGCATCTGGCGCGGAGTTTTTCGGCGCAGTACGGCGTGAGCGTGGGCGAGTATCACCGGCGGGTGCGGCTTGGGCGTGCGGCGCGGGAGCTTGCGTGCGAGGGTCGGTCGATTGCGCGGCTTGCGAGCGAGTTCGGGTTTTCGGATCAGTCGCATCTGACGCGGTGGTTTCGTCGGAGCGTGGGCGTGACGCCGGGAGAGTTTGAGCGTGTCATGCGCCGCGAGCGCGACGCGATGTGCGCCAAGCCGACGCCAGAGCGGCCAGGCTGATCGCGGCGGGTGAGGGGATTTGACGGCCGATGAGCTCGAAGGCGCTGTCGGTGTCCTGGAAGGCGGACCAGCGGGCGGAGGCGTAGGAGTAGTTGGCTCCGTGGCCGCCGAAGAACTCGCTGTCCTGCCACTGCCACGCATCGCCGCGGGTGTTGATGGAGCGGGCGCTCACGGCGAGGATGTAGTCGCGGTTGGCGTTGAGCGTGACGGGTGAGGCGAGCGAGGCTTCGTAGAGGTGTTCGGCGGCGCCGCTGGTGCTTGAGACGCGGCCTGTGGCGATGATCGAGAGGTTCGCGGGGGCGAAGGACGCGGTCCAGAGGAGTGAGCCGGGGAGGGGCTCAGCGCCGCCGTCGCGCACGCCTTCGTAGAGCTCGATGGTGTACTGGTCGAAGTTGCGGAGGTCGTCGAAGAGGCGGCCTTCGCTCAGGCCCCACCAGCGGATGCGGGTGAGCTCGGCGGCGGCGGAGAGTCGGAAGTCATCGCCGCGTTTGAAGTTGCGGGTGGGTCGGGCGTGGGAGCTTGAGAAGAAGCCCAGGCCGACGCGAGCAGGGTCGATGACGGTCGGCTGGGCGAGCAGGGTGATGTCGGCGTTGGCGCGGGGCGTGGCGGTGCACCCGGCGAGGACGAGGGAGGAGGAAAGAACGAACGCGCGGCGGGAGAGGTGCATGGTCACATTCTGCACCCGTGCGGGATGAATGTCTTGGACGCACGTTGCGCCCTACGCGGTCATGGCGGCTCGCAGGTCGCGGTCCCATTGGGGCGGGAGCGTGGTCTTTGACGCTTTCGCGTAGTCGTACGCGACGATGACGCCGTGGCCGATGGCGACAACGTCGGAGAGGGCTTTGCTCGTCATCTCGTGCTCGAGTGTGAAGCGGTCGGGCTCGATAGCAGTGACGCGGGAGGAGATGAGGAGGGTGTCGGGGTAGACGACGGGCTTGCGGAAGCGGCAGGTGGCGGATTGGAGGATGACGCCGACGCCGCCGGCCATGCGGAGGCGGTCGATGCCCAGGCGCAGGAGGAACGCGACGCGGGCGGACTCCATGTAGCGAAAGTAGGCGACGTTGTTGACGTGACCGAGAGCGTCCATTTCGCCCCAGGCGATGGGCTGTTCGAAGATGATGTTGGTGACTGGCGTCATGACCGCTGAGCGTAGGGGATTAGGCTTTCCGAGCGAGATAAAGCCCGAAACCAAGCGTGTCGCGGCCCCAGCGTTGCGCGAGGGCTCGCCAGTCGCGGGAGCGTTTGAGCATGGCTTGGGCGTCGATGTCGGTCGGGTTCTTCTCGATGTGGGACTCGATGTTGAAGGAGTAGCGCCACTCATACTCGTCCCAGTCGTCGTCGCTTGCGGTGCAGGCCCAGCGGGGCGTGAAGCTTGCGGCTTCGAGGCGCTCGATGTTCTCGGCGTGGGTGCGGAGTTCATCGCGTGTCGAGCCGAGAGCCGCGAGGAAGTCGGCGGAGGGTTCGCGCTTCCAGTAGCCCTCGCCGAGAATGAGCCAGCCGCCGGGGGCGAGCAGCTTGTGAGCGGTCGCGAGGGTTTGGTCGACCGAACCGAGCGCGTGCGAGGAGCCGATGCAGAGGATGAGCGAGAAGGACGCGGGGGCGAAGGCTTGGCAGGCGGGAGCGGCGTCGGATTCGAGGACTTCGATGGATCCGCGCCAGAGGCGGGAGGCGGTGTCGCGGCAGGCTTGGGCCATGAGGGGTGAGCGTTCGATGGCGGTGCCGGCGACGTCGAAGCGGTTGCAGGCGCGGGCGAGGATCTGGGCTTTCCCTGCGCCGATGTCGAGGGCTCGCGAGCCGGGCGCCAGATCGAGCAGGCCGATGACGCGGTCGACCTTGGCCGCGGAGATCGGGTTGCAGATCTCGTGCGTGGCGTGGGCGATGGCGGAGAAGCGGTCGCGGTCGAGTGGTGTGGTCATTCGGAGGGACTCATGCGTGCACACCGTGGAGGCGCATGCCGTCGGTGCCGATGGTGAGGTGCCAGGCGGTGGGCATGTCGGGAGGATAAGGGAAGGAAGATCGTAATGAAAGAACAGTAAGAAAAAACCGGGGCGACACGCCCCGGCTCGCTGGTTTGATTCACTTGATGGACGACGCGATTCTTTACGCCATCGCGGGTTTGCGGGATTCGTTGAGGAGGCGGCGGAGGACGGTGTGGAGGACGCCGCCGTTCTTGTAGTACTCGGCTTCGACGGGGGTGTCGATG
>JBIKTT010000398.1:0-3286 GCA_044347925.1 Phycisphaerales bacterium | reverse complement strand
CGCAGGCTGAAGACGCCGGCGTCAAGCGGGTTGAAATTCGTCAGCGTCAAGGTCCGCGAGAACGCTCCCGAGACCACCGTGCCGTTCGCCATGGCTCCGTTGTCGAGAAGCGAGCCGTTGTATCGCCAGCGGTACGTGGCGGTCGAAGTGGAGGTCGCGTCGGCGCTGAGCACGACCGTCGCGCCCGGGCACGGGGCCCGATCCCTCGGGTGCGACGTCACCACCGGAAGGTCCGGGATCGTGAATCCATTGAGCGTCGAACCCAGGCCCAGGGTCCAGATCTCGTTGTTCACGCGATGCCCGTAGTAAGCCGTGCCGGAGTTGCCGCTTTCGCCCAGGAGCACCGGCGACCCGGGGTTCGCCAGTGAGTACAGGGCCGACCGCCCCTCTTCCGTGAGCAAGCACAGCGAGTCGATCAGCATCGCGCTGAACACGTTCGGCATCGAAGCCGGCCGGGGGATGGTCGAGCGAAGCACGGGCGCCGCAGGAACGGACAGGTCGTAGATCGCGGTCGTCTCGTTCGCGCGAAGCACCGCGAGCGTGCGGCCGGAAAGCGAGATTTCCTCCGCGTTCGGCTCGTCGATCGTGGCTTCGAGGGTCGGGCGGTCGGGGTTTGTGACATCAAAGATGGAGATGGACGTCACGCCCGAGGTTTCCAGCACGGCAATCACCCCGTCCTCGAGATAGCCCCAGCCCGAGTTTGGCGACGCGATCCGGGAGGCGATCCTCGGGGCCGATGGAACAGACAGGTCCAGCACGACGTACTCGTTCGCGAACTCGACCACACCCGTGCGGCCGTCGAGAAAAAGCTTGTTGTTCGCGAAGTTTGATGTGCGCTCGATCTCAAGCCCATCGCTGAGAAGCGTCGGACTCGCCGGGTTCGCGATGTCATAAAGATGAAGCGTGTACCGCCGCCCGCTGACGAGCGTCAGGTAGCCGAGCATGGTTCCGCTGACATCGGAGCTCTGAAGCGACTCGTTCGCGTCCAAGCTGATGACCCCGGCGAGCTGGGGCAGATCGGGGTCCGCGACATCGATCAGCGTAACCCGCGCGGGTACGACGCCTACGGCTTCGGGCAAGACAAGCATCGTTCCGCTTGCGTGCAGATCGAAACAGCCGATGGCAATGCCGTTGTTGCTCACCCAGACACTCTCGGGCGATGACGGGGTCGCGAACGAGTACGCCGAGAAGAGGCCGTTTGGCTCGAAGAAGTACGCGTGCTGACCCACGGCGGTGAGCGGGCTCGGCCGGTCTCCGTAGTTCGCCAGGAACGTGGGAAGCGCGGGGTTGGTCACGTCCCACACGCCGACGGGGAAGGCGAACGCCTGCAGATGGCACAACGTGACCCCGTTGTGCTCGGTAAGGTGCGGTTTCGCATTGATGCGAGTTCCGGATGCCGTTCCGAGCAGCGTCGGTGTTCCGGGGGTCGAAAGGCTGAAGATCGACAGACGATCCGAAGCCACCGCCGCCAGCGTTGTTCCGAGCCGGTCGAGTTTGGGGATGCTGGCGGCTTCTCCCAGGTCGATCGTCGTGATGACGTTGGCGCTCGTGATGTTCCCGATGCCCCACGTGCGGAGTTTGGAACGCGAAGGAGCACTGGAGGTGTCGTTGAAGGTGGCGTAAAGGACGTTCTGCCGGACCTCGATGCTCCGGAACGCCTGGCTGTTCAGCGTCGAGCCGGTGATCGGCTGCCCCGGCGATGTCACGTCGAGAATGAGAATCTCGTTCGAGTTGTTCAGCAGACAGAGTCGGTCCGTCCCGGCCGCCGAGTCCTCGACCTCGTCGTTCCACGTGATGTCCGCGAGCACGACGGGCGCGGTCGGAACCGCGATGTCCACGACCACGAGCGACCCGATGCTGTCGGAGAAGCTCCACGTTGAAACGTAGAGCAGATTGCCGTTGACCGCGATCGCCGAAGGCCCATATCGCACGGGGATCGCGGCGATCCGAACGGGCGTGTCCGGCGCGGCGAGATCGTGGATCTCAACCAGCCCGGGCATGCCAAGGAACATCAGCGAGCCGAGCGACTCCATCACGGTCGCTTCGTCGCTGAGCTGCCGCGCGTACGCGAACGATGAGCACTGGCCGAGCGATGACCGTGCGGGAAGCAGGATCGCGAAGATCAGCAGACAACAGGCGAAGGTTGACAAACGGCGGTCTTTCATGCGGAAGCCCTCAGCGATCGTTTTCCAAAGCCACACCCCGAAGGTGGCAGCGTAACGGGAAGCCGCCCAAAAGCGAAGGGAAACGACCGATTCCGGGCTTCCTGTGCAAGAGAGCCCGGCGCGGCACTACCATTCCCGTCTATGTCCCAAACGCCCCCCAACGCCCCTCCTTCCGCCAACGACACGCCGTTTCGCTACAACGCCGAGCTTGCGAACGCGATCGAGGTGCTCTGGCAGCGCCGTTGGGAGGAGCGCGGAGCGTTCAACACCCCAAACCCCGGCCAACCGGGCTTTGACGCGAGCAAGCCGAAGTTCTACTGCCTGGACATGTTCCCATATCCATCCGGGGCGGGCTTGCACGTGGGCCATCCCGAGGGGTACACGGCGACGGACATCGTGTCGCGGTACAAGAGGATGAAGGGGTTCAACGTTCTGCACCCAATGGGCTGGGACGCTTTCGGCTTGCCCGCCGAGCAGTACGCCATCCAGACGGGTGTGCACCCCGCGATCACGACGAAGAAAGCCATCGACAACTTCCGCCGCCAGCTCCAGCGGTTCGGGTTCTCGTACGACTGGTCGCGCGAGTTCGGCACCATCGATCCTGAGTACTACAAATGGACCCAGTGGATCTTTCTCAAGCTCTACGACGCGTGGTTTGACGCGGAAGCCGCGGAGTCTCGAAGCCACGGGGTCACGAAGGGCAAAGCACGTCCGATCCGCGAACTCGTCGAGGAGTTTCGGAGCGGCAAGCGGCCCGTCGCCTTCAACCCGACGGCCGGCGGACCGCACCCCTCGCTCGCTGGAGCGAAGTGGGACTCGCTCGACGCGGACACCAAGCGGCGCGTGCTTGATTCCTGGCGCCTCGCGTACCTCGGCGAGACGACCGTCAATTGGTGCCCCAAGCTCGGCACCGTGCTCGCGAACGATGAGGTGATCGACGGCAGAAGCGAGCGCGGCGGCCATCCCGTGCTCCGCAAGCCGATGAAGCAGTGGATGTTCCGCATCACGGCGTACGCGGACCGTTTGCTCGACGGGCTCGCCGGGTTGGACTGGCCCGCTTCGACGAAAGCGATGCAGACCGAGTGGATCGGCCGCAGCGAGGGCGCGGAGATCGAGTTCCG
>JBIKTT010000397.1:0-3296 GCA_044347925.1 Phycisphaerales bacterium | reverse complement strand
TCGTCACGATCGCGAAGACGAACGACTGGGCACCCGCGACCGGGCCCTCGTGGTTGAACCGGAGCACCGAGATCAGCACCTGGATCAGGAGCATCAACGCGCCCTGGATCGGAAGCGAGTTCAGGCGGACCTTGCCGACGTGCACAAGCATCGCCAGGAACAACAAGCACCCCGCCGCCAGGAAGAGCGGGGCGCGGGCGAGCTGAAGCTGGAGCACCCAGGTCTGGTTGCTCGTCTGGCCCGAGCGGTCGACCTGCACCGCAAAGCCCGAGAACAGAACCATCACCACGACGATCATCCACGCTTTGGTCGGGCGCGTGAGGGAGGCGAGGAAACCCCATACCGCCAGAAGGGCGACTGCGGCGGCGAAGATGGCGGACATCGGGGACATTCAGGGGGCTCCGAGTGCGAACGACTGATTATCGGCGAGGCGGGGCGTCGGGGGCTGAAATGCGGGTTGGATTTCCGCAGGTCCGCATCGCCACGGCTGGTATTACCCGCTTTGTGGGTGTTGTGTTCGGGTGCGCCGTCAGAATCGGCAGAAACGGCGCGATCATGTCAGACGCGCCGGGAGTTGGGAAAGCGAGTGGCTTGAGGTTGTCGCTTGAGGAGGTGTTTGTGATGGTGGAGTGGCATCTGTGCCCGGCCCTGGGAGGCTCGGCGGGTGTCACGGAGTGTTGACCATGAAATCTTTCAGCAGTTCGAAGTGTTGGGGAATTCTGGGGCTCGTGGCGGCGGGTGTCGCCGGCACGGCGGTGCCCGTCGCGAGCGGCCAGTCCGCATCGAACTCAAGCGGCGAGTACATGGCCCACTGGGGCGTGGGCACCTGGGTGTCGCGCACCCGGGGCATCGACTATCAGGCGCAGATCGATCTCAGCGGCACCGCGATCAAGCGTGACACCGTGCTCTTCTACGAGAGCTGGCTTGGCAACTTCCCGCACGCGGGCGTCCACACGATTGACAACCCCGCGGCGATGCAGGCGCACCTCACCAAGGTCGCGGCCGACGTTGCCCGCATCATCCCCGATTCGAACTTCAGCGGGTACGCGGTCATCGACTATGAAACGTGGTCGCCGATCTGGTCGCGTCTTCACAACGCTCCGAGCAGTGCGGCGCGGGACGCCCGCGACGGTGACTTCAAGGACGACTGGAAGGATCACATCCGCCAGAATCGTCCGCAGGTGATCGCGGGCCTCTCCGGTGACGCTCTCGAGCGCGCGTTCGAATCGAGCTACAACGCGTCCGCTCAGCGGTTCTATCTCGACACGCTCCGCGAGTGCAAGCGGCTTCGCCCGAAAGCCAAGTGGGGCTTCTACGGGTATCCGTTCCGCGAGTACTACGTCGATTACCTCCCGCTGAGCAACCGCTGGAAGGAGATCAACACCCGCGAGATGAACTGGCTCTTCGACTCGGTTGACGTCTTCTTCCCCACCGTGTACTCGCTCTTTGACACGGTGCCGAGCAGCCCGAACTACAGCCGCAAGCAGAACTCGGCCGCCGAGAACGCCAAGTACATCTCGGAGAACGTGAAGGAGGCGGTTCGCGTCTCCCGCGGCAAGCCGGTCCTCCCGTTCATCTGGTTCCGCTACCACGGCAACGCCGGCCCGAACTTCTCCGGCAAGGTCGTGAACGACACGCTCATCCGGCAGATGCTCGAGATTCCCAAGCAGGCCGGCGCGCAGGGCGTGGTGATCTGGGAGTTCCTGGAGAGTGAAGCCCAGTTCCAGGAGTTCCGTAGCGTGCTGACCTCGAAGGTCATCCCGCAGATGAACGCTCTGGCGGTGAACCCCCAGGCCCCGGCTCAGCGGGCACCGGTCGTCGCGACCAGGCTGCCCAACGGCAAGGTCGTCGTGGGCAAGAGCACCAAGCCCACGCGTGTCGCGAACGTCCCGAACTGATCTGAGACGCTCCGAGTTCAACACTCCGTGAACCGGCGGGCCGAGGAAGGATTCCTCGGCCCGCTGTCTTTTTCAGCGGGGCGGAAGTTCGCCGAGGACTTCTTCAAGGAGCAGCCTGCTGACGGGCTGATCGCCCCAGAAGCCGACCTTGATCCGAAGGGCGGTAACGACGGGAGAGACGGGCTCGCAGGTGATCTCGATCAGGCGGCCGCCGGCTTCCCGGGCCGTGATGATGCCGCGCCGGTCGTCGAGCTCGACCACTTCGGAGGCGAGGGACCAGGATTCGACGGCGCGGAGCGCGGCGGCGTGGACCGTCGCCATCGGCTGGCGGATGGCGGCTTCGATCGCGCCCTGGCGGAACGACGACGTCCCCTCCTGCGCAACGGTGAGCCCGGCCGAGATGAACGGTTCGGCGGTGACGGGAAAGCAGCCGGAGAGAACGAGCGCGGATCCGGCCAGGGTGGCCGTCAGGCTCGCACGCAGGAAGGTGCCCGTGAGGAGTGCCATGCCGAACGTTATTCCTCATCCGCCCGGAGCTTGGCGACCACGCTGAAGTCCTCGAGGGTCGTCGTGTCCTGGGTGATTTTCTCGACGCCGCCGGCGACGTCGCGGAGGAGGCGTCGCATGATTTTGCCCGAGCGGGTCTTGGGCAGGCTTTCGGCGAAGCGGATGACGTCGGGTTTGGCGAGGGCTCCGACCTCTTTCGCGACGTGCTTGATCAGTTCGGCTTTTTCGGCTTCGCCAGGCTGCTGTCCCTTGTGATCGGCGAACCACTTGGACTTGAGGGTGACAAACGCATGGATGGCGTTGCCCTTGATCTCGTGGGGGACCCCCACGACCGCGGCTTCGGCGACAGCGGGGTGGCTGACGAGCGCGGACTCGACCTCCATGGTGCCCAGGAGGTGGCCGGAGACCTTGATGACGTCGTCGATGCGGCCTTGCACCCAGAAGTGGCCGTCCTCATCGCGGCGGGCGCCGTCGGCGGAGAAGTAGTACGGGACGCCGGTGCGGGGGTCCTTCACGCGGCCCCAGTAGTTGCTGATGAACCGCTCGCGGTTGCGATAGACCCCGCGGAGCATGCCGGGCCACGGCTTGCGGATGACGAAGAGGCCGCCTTTGTTCGCGGGGAGCTCTTCACCCTGTTCAGAGACGATCGCGGCGTCGATGCCGAGCATCGGGCTGGTGCATGAGCCGGGCTTGGTGGTGGTAACGCCGGGGAGGGGCGTGACGACGTGGCCGCCGGTCTCGGTCTGCCAGTAGGTGTCGACGATCGGGCAGCGTTTGCCGCCGATGTGCTCGTGGTACCACATCCATGCTTCGGGATTGATGGGTTCACCGACAGAGCCAAGCAGCTTGAGCGAGGAAAGGTCGTGCGCGGCCGGAAGCTCGGTGCCCCAC
>JBIKTT010000396.1:0-3301 GCA_044347925.1 Phycisphaerales bacterium | reverse complement strand
ACCGGTCCGCGGAACGCTGCGGCGAGAGCGACTCAAGCTCGACCGCGAGGTTCGCGCGGGCCTGCCTTTCAAACCGATCCCGAACGGTTTCATGGCCGAATAACCGTTCTCGGGCCAGCATCGCCCGAAGGAACGCGCATCGGCCCACGCGGTACGCCGAAGCGTCCGCGTGCGCATATTCCTTGCGAATCCCCACCGCGTACTCGTCGTAACGGGCCGATTCCGCCCCCAGAATCGCCAGATCGATGTCCACCATCAGCGATTCGTCCCCCGCCAGCCCCGAACGGGTATGGGTCGTAGCCGCAACCAGCTCGTTCACCCGCGAGACCTTCTCCGCCGGCGCCCCGAGCTGATCCAGAAGCATCGCGCCGAGGATCGCGCTGCGAGCTTCGTTGTCCTTCCTCGTCGCGTCGTAGATCGCGTCGTGCACGAAAATCGCGAACTCCAAAGCGTCGGCGTCCTGCGCAATCGATCGGAACGCGTCCAGATGCCCCAGGCATTCCTCGATGTGCTTGAGCGAGTGGTACTCCCGCCGCGGATAGGCGTAGCACGCCGAAAGCAGATAAAAGGCGAAAGCTCCGCCCTCGGCCGAGGACCCGGGCGCGACCCTCCCGCATAACTCGATGAACCGCTGCTCCAGCCCGTGGGACATGGTGCGTTCCTTGGACCCACCGGCCCCTCGGGCATGATACCGAATCGCTTCGACCCAAGCTCGACCCGTACACTGTCGGCCATGCTGCTTCGAACGATACTGTCTGTCGGTCTGGCCGCTTCCTGCCTCGCGATGGGAGGCTGCTGGTCGACTCCGGCACCGACGATCTCGGTCGTGGGGATGACTCCCGGCGATTCGACCCCGGACGGCTCCCTTCTGATCGTGGAGCTCGAAGCTCAGAGCACGGCGGAGGACCAGCTCCCGCTCACGGAGGTTCGATACACGGTTTCTCGTGACGGCAAGCAGGTTTTCTCGGGTTTCCGTTCGCCGCAAGCCACGCTCCGGCGGTTCGGCACGCAGCGGCTCCTGCTTCCGGCGGTCGTGCCGGGCGGGATCGGCACCGGGGGCGTCTACGAGGTCGAGGGCACCATGACCTACGTCGAGCCGGGCACGATCGCGGGCGTCCTCTTTGATTTCGGGGTCCGCACGCCGACGGTCGATTTCTCCGGGACAGGCACCCTCGCGCCGGCTTCGCGGTGAGCGATCACGAGCGCCGGGTCATGGCGATGTAGTCGGTCACGGCGCGGCGACCCCCGGCTTCGCTGACAAGCCGCGCGACCTGCCCGCGGTGGTAGGTCGAGTGGTTGGCGACGTGGGTGAGCACTTCGTGGACGGTGCTCGCGTACGCGGTCCCGTCACTGGCTTTGTACGAGATTTCGCGAGCGAGATCCGCCTCGGACAAACCCGCGAGATAGTCCGTCCACGCGGCGTCCAGCTCGGCGGCGGCCGTCGCGATCTCCGCGGCGCTCCAGGTCGGGAACCAGTCCGGAATGACCTCGACCCGTCCCTGAAGCCGGGCAAGCCAAGCCCGCCGCGCGAGCTGATTGTGAGCCATGACCTGCAAAGCCCGGGGAAAGACCACGCCGGACCGGGCCGCGGGCGGCACGGTTTCGATGGATGCCAGCGAAGCGCGATTCGCCCACGTCTCGTAAGCCACCATACTGCGGAAATGCTGAACGATCGACACCGGTTGCTCCTTCTGTGACGGTGTGTCTTACGGTGTCGCCGGGCCGCGGTTTCGCGCCGAACGGTCGATCACGGTGAGCATCTCCCCCACCGCCGCCCGAAGCCCAACGAAAACCGCTCGGGCAACGATCGAGTGCCCGATGTGAAGCTCGGCGACGTCCGGGAGCGCCGCGACCGCCGGAACATTAAAGATGTTGAGAGCATGGCCGGCGTGGAATCGCATGCCAAGCTGGATCGCTTTCGCGCCGGCGTCTCGGACCAGCCCGAACTCCCGCGCGAGGTCGGCGTTGCTGAAATCGCCGCCGCACGCCGCGAACGCGTGGGCGTAGCGGCCGGTATGGAGTTCGCACGCATCGAATCCCGCCGAGCGGCAAGCTTCGACCTGCGCCACCGAAGGATCAACGAACGCGGACGCGAAGACTCCGGCGGCGTGAAGCTTGGCGACGACGGACTTCCATTTCGCAAGGTCGCCCCGGACGTCCAAACCACCTTCGGTCGTGACTTCCTGCCGTCCCTCGGGGACGAGCGTGGCTTCGTGGGGTCGGAGGCGGTCGGCGAGCGCGACCATCGCTTCGGTGCCGGCCATCTCGAGGTTGAACCGAACCGGCACCGTCCTGCGGAGAAGTTCGACGTCGCGGTCGACGATGTGACGGCGGTCCTCGCGGAGATGGACCGTGATGCACTGAGCCCCGGCGCCGACGGCTTCAAACGCGGCTTGGAGGACATCGGGCTCGCCGTAGCCCGAGGCACCGCCGGGTCCCTCCCGATATCGGGCCTGACGCAGGGTGGCGACATGGTCAATATTGACGCCGAGGATGGTCATGCCGGAGCGTAGAACCCCCTCACCCCGGTTGGCGTAGGCGGCGAATCGGGAAGCCGGAACCGGCTTTGGACCGATGTATGCCATTCACGCCCAACCCATGACCGCGACCCCTTCCCCATCCTCCATCCCCCCTTCCAAAGCCCCGCTTTGGAAGAGCCTCATCCGGCTGGCAAGACCCGTCCAGTGGGCCAAGAGCGTCTTTGTCCTAGTCGGGCCGGTCTACGCGCTGGCGGACCCGGCGAGCGGCAAGTCGGGCAGGGAGCTGATGCCGCTGGCGTTGATCGCGGCGGCGGCTTTCGCACTGGTCTCCAGCGCCTGCTACATCGTCAATGACCTGGCGGATGCGCCCAAGGACCGCCTGCACCCGCGGAAGCGGAACCGTCCGATCGCATCGGGCGCGGTGTCGCCCGGCCAGGGTGCGACGCTTGCGGGCGTCTTGGCTCTGGCCGGCCTGGGTCTTCTGGCGCTGCTGCCTCCGACCCAAGCCTGGTGGACGCTTGTCGCTCTAATCGCGTACGCGGCGAACGTCTTGGCGTACTCGTGGGGCTTCAAGAACGCGATCATGGCGGACGTCATCTCGCTTTCGGGCGGGTTTGTGCTTCGAGTTCTGGGCGGATGCGCGGCGACGGGCGTGGTGCCCTCGACGTGGCTCTTGAACGTGACGTTCTTTCTGGCGATGTTCCTGGCGTTCTGCAAGCGGCTGGGCGAGCGGCGTCTGATGCAGGCTCAGGGCGTGGATCCGGCTTCGGTTCGCGGGGTGCAGAAAGCCTACACCGAAGAGCTGCTCCGCATGAGCGTGG
>JBIKTT010000395.1:0-3309 GCA_044347925.1 Phycisphaerales bacterium | reverse complement strand
CTCGCCTGGTCATCCGGATACTCGGCTTCCATGAACGCCCGCCGCAGGGGCAGGTAGTCCACGCCGAGGAGCGGCTTGGTGACGTAGTACCTGGGCTCGATCATCAGGTCGATCCAGGTGAAGAGCGGGTCGTGGCGGTACTTGAGGTACGCCTGCTTGCCGTTGACCGTCTCGGGCACGTAGTCGATGTACTTCTTCG
The DNA here is from genome assembly GCA_044347925.1 of Phycisphaerales bacterium. Classification (GTDB taxonomy): domain Bacteria; phylum Planctomycetota; class Phycisphaerae; order Phycisphaerales; family UBA1924; genus UBA2396. The sequence continues at coordinate 3,110 of JBIKTT010000395.1, read as the reverse complement.
CGCCCATCAGTTTGCTGACGGTCTCGCGGGAGAGCGTGTCCATGATCTTCACGCGGCCGTTGTGAAAGACCGACAGGTCTCGGAGCGGCGTCAGATCGACCTGCTTGGAGAACTCGACCTTCTCCTGCACCGTCGTCTCGGGGATCGAAGGGTCGGGCAGGCCGAACGGCGGCGCGAACCCGCTCGCGTTCGACACATCCTGCGTCGCCGGGTGCGCGTTGCCGTCCGGTGCGTACTGAGCAAGCGTCCGCGAGCCGAACGCGAGCGCGATCATCGCGATGAGCAATCCCAATCGTGTCGTCACGGCACAGACTCCTTCACCACCGGTTTGACGTACGTCCCCGCGGCCACCATCGCCTGGATCCGGCGTTTTTCACGCTGAACCAGCCAAGGCTTGACGTAGAACGCCCACGGGATGCCAAGCCCCATCAAGATGCCCCCAAGGGCGATGAGGTGGATCCCCGGATTGTTTCCGACCTGCAGAATCGTGAACTTCGCGAACGGCCGCTTGAGACGCCCCGCATCCGTCTGCCGCTGCGTCTCCTGCCAGCCGCCCGCGTCCCATCCCGCCTGGCTGAACTTGAATTGCCCGGGGTTGAGCCCCGAAGTGAACGTGCCCACGAGGTTCCCGAGCAGGCCGCGGGTTTCGTTCCAAAGGAACGGCGCGGTCAGCGGGTAGTTCAAGCTCGCGATGTGCTCGTAGTCCTCGAACGACCCGTTCGACGAGTCGACTTCGATCGTGGATTGGTAGTCTCTCGGCGACCCGCGGTGGTCGTACGAGATCATCTCAAAGTCCTTCAGTCGGAGCGTGAACCCCGGCAGCGTGTGGTGCATCCGCCCGAACGCCAGGATCAGCTTGCGACCGTCGGGAAGCGTCATTGCCCGCTCGGTCGGACGGCTGTTGTCCATGTACTTGGTGAACGGGAGCCAGATCACCCTCGACATGGCTTTGTCCGACCCGCTCTCCCGCCACGTGACCTCGACCGCCATCGCGGCTTCGTCGTGCGTGCCCACGCGTGAGCGGTCCTGCTCCATCTCGGGAACGGGCATCGGCCGTTCGATCGCCGTCGAGTGGTCCCAGCGTTCGGTCAGGACCAAGCCGAGCTGGTCGCCGACGACCGGGATCGGCGTCTTGATCGGGGATGGAGGCAGCACCGTCAGATCCCCGCCCTCGCGGCGGATCACCGCTCGGATCACGTCCGGCGCCGGGCTGTCCGCATAAAGCGACATCGGCTGCGACGCATCGATGTACCCGATGCGGATCGCCGGATCCGCGGCCCGCCGCTTGGGCATTCCGTTCTCGCCCATCCCCGGCAGGAAATCCTGGCTGATCTCCGGGAACCGGTGGTAGACCCATCGGTCATAGCTCTCGCCGGCGGGCGTGGTGATCGTGACCTTGACGAGGCTGCTGGTCGCGCCCTCGTACCCCGGCGTGATGATCGGAAACTCCGGCTTGGGCTCAAGCGCGGTGACCGCGACGACGTACCCGGTGCCGCCCACCGCGAACTTGGTGCCGACATCGACCGGCGTCACGACGCGGACCGGCTTGCCGTCGGATCCATTCATGCCGGGAATTTCGGCCACCACCGCGTGCCGCGTGCCCACCGGCAGACGCTCGGAAAGATCGCGGAACCGATCCTCCGTCATCCCGCCGAACCGGCCGAGGGTGTACTCCATCGAAAGACCGCCGTCGGAGTTGATCCGCGTCGCGGGCTGGCCGGGAAGCACGATCAGCGTGAGCGCCTCTGAAGATGGGAGGGCTTCGCCGGACCGCATGGGCCTGATGAACCAAACGGGACGGGGAGCTTCGCCCGCCGCGACCTCCGAGATGTCCGCTTTGACGTAATCCGGGGTCAGTTCCGCGTAGGGCGCGTAGCCGACGACACGCACCGAGACCGAGCGGCCCAGCGTGCGACGCACCAACTCGCGAATGACTTCTTCCGGCAGCGAACTGGCTTTGGACCCAAGCCCGACGAACTCGGCAGCGGTCACGCCGCGATCGACCATGCCCTGCACTTCGGCCGCACTGAAGCCGGCTGCTTCCAAGCGGCGGCGAAGTGAGCGATCCAGCGCCGGATTCACCGGTGCCGCCAGCGGAATGTCGAGCGTGCGGCCGTTGACGGCCGGGTCAAGCCACGGCGCGTTCGGACGCGCGAGGTCGTTGGCCGTCTTCCCGCTCACCGCCGACAGGTTGTACGAGTTGTACCGCGGCAACCCGGGGATCAGCCGCTGCTCAAACGCGCCGCCGAACGAGAGGTGCAGAGCCACCCGCGTGTTGTCGTGAAACCCGCCCTGCGGCGGCCCGATCGTCGGCGTTCCGGTCGCCGGGTCCGGCGCTCCGGCCAGCAGCAGCAGATCGCCCTCAAGCTTGTTCGCGTGGTAGTACACGCTCCCCAGCGCGATCGTGATGATCCCCGTGTGCACCGTCAGCACGCCCAGGTTCTTGAAGTTGAACTCGATCCGCCGCGCCGTCGCGATCACCATGTTCATCACGAACGCAAGGAGGATCACCCGAAGCGGCCACCACCCGTAAAACTCAAGCTCCGACATCTCCACGCCCGGCAATCTCCGAAGAGTGCTCGACTTGTAATCGTCCACGAACTCCGCGAAAAACCGCAAGCCGGTCCCTCGAGCCGGGTCATAGTGCAGCGGCGGCCACACCAGCGTCCACCAAAGCCAGACCGAAAGCACCCCAAGCCCGCAGAACAACACTACACCCGTCACGAACGCCGCCCCCCGGCCCGGCACCTTCCGCGCAATCGCCCACGACGGCAACGCCGCGATCACCGCCACCATCGCCAGCACCGTCAGCGCGTACACCGCGTACGTCGGAGCAAGCGCGATCAGGCCGATCGGAACGCTCGCAAGCACGCCGTACAGCGCCACGCACACCAGCAAAAAGACCGCCAGCCCGATCGAGCTGAACGCCCGCACAAGCACCTTCGCGGGCCACGCCCACTTCGGAAAGTGCTCATCATCCCAAGCCAGACTCCGCCGCCATTTGGCGCTCATCGTTGAATATCACTCCTGAGGCCCACCCACCAGATTCTACGGGGTCCGCCGTCCCCTGATTCTTGTTCAACCGTACGAAGTGCGCAGAAACAGCAATT
>JBIKTT010000394.1:0-3313 GCA_044347925.1 Phycisphaerales bacterium | reverse complement strand
CACGCTCATCGAGTGGTACGACTTCTACATCTTCGGAGCCCTCGCCACCACGATCGCGACGGTCTTCTTTCCCGGTTCAAGCGACGCCACAGCCCTGCTTTCGACGCTCGCCACGTTCGCCATCGGGTTTGTTGTCCGGCCCTTTGGCGCCCTGATCTTCGGGGCTCTGGGCGACCTCATCGGCCGCAAGCACACGTTCATGGTCACCCTGCTCCTCATGGGCGGAGCGACCTTTGCCATCGGCATCCTGCCGGGCTTTGCCACCATCGGCTGGGCGGCCCCGGTCATCCTCGTCATTCTCCGCCTGCTGCAGGGGCTCGCGCTCGGCGGCGAGTACGGCGGAGCGGCCACGTACGTCGCCGAGCACTGCCCCGACGGCAAACGCGGGTACTGGACAAGCTGGATCCAGACGACCGCCACGCTTGGGTTGTTCCTCTCGCTTGCGGTCATCATCGCCTGCCGCACGCTTCTCACGCCGGAGCAGTTCGCCGCGTGGGGCTGGCGGATCCCCTTCTGGGTCTCGATGCTGCTGGTGCTCTTCTCGTACTACATCCGCCGCCGGATGAACGAGTCACCGCTCTTCCAGCGCATGAAAGCATCCGGCAAGGGCACCAAGAACCCCCTCAAGGAGAGCTTCGTCAATCCGGCCAACCGCAAGCTCGTCCTGCTCGCTCTCTTCGGCGCGACCGCGGGCCAGGGCGTCGTCTGGTACACCGGACAGTTCTACGCGATGAACTTCATGAAGGTGACCCTCGGCATCGAGGCCATGCAAGCTGAGATCCTCGTCGGCATCGCTCTGGTCCTCGCGACACCGTTCTTCATCGTCTTCGGCGCTCTTTCCGACCGCATCGGCCGCAAGTGGATCATCCTCGCCGGGTGCGTGGTCGCCATCACGTCGTACTACCCGATCTACTCCGCCAAAGTCCACATCGCTGACGTCTCCGACCCCGCCCGCTTCTCGCTCAAGTCCACGGAGACCCTTGCACCGGCGACGACCAAATCCGGCCCCGCCGCTTTGGTCCGCAACACGTATGCGGACGGCACCGTCGACATCGTCAAGACCCTGAGCCCCACTCCGACGGCGACAGATCCCGCTCCCAAGCCCGTCATCACCCACCAGATCACCTTCCCGAGCATCACAAGCCCACCGGCGCTCAAGCTAATCGGGCTTGTCTTCATCCAGGTGATCTTCGTCACCATGGTCTACGGCCCCATCGCCGCATTCCTCGTCGAGCTCTTCCCCACACGGATCCGGTACACCTCGATGAGCTTGCCGTACCACATCGGCAACGGCGTTTTCGGGGGCCTTGTGCCCTTCACGGCGCAGTACCTCGTGCAAGCGACCGGGAACAAGTTCGCCGGGCTTTGGTACCCCATGAGCATCGCCGCGCTGACGGTCATCATCGGCGCGACGATGCTCAAGGAACGACGCAACGTCAACATGCTCGACGAACACTGAAAGCGGTCAGCGTGCACTCTGATACACCGCGCCGCGCGGATTGTCGACGCCCTCGGACCAGATGACGTTCACCCGGATCACTTTCGCGCATTCGGCGACCGGCGGAAGGCCGGCGGTCTCAAGCGGAACAACAAAGCACGGAACCGTCGACTGCGGCTTGTTCCCGTCGATGAACGCTCTCCGCCAGACGGTCGCACGGACCGTCACGCTCGGCGGCGCCCCCGGGCCGTCGCGTTGCGCATCCGGCGCATTCCATTCCACGGACGTGATCTCGGCCCAGTCGTGCCGGCCCATGGTCTGCTTCTCACCCCCGCGGATCTCAGCGACCAGCACGCCGTCCGTCACCGCCTCGCCGCTCGCTTTCTGCCACAAAGCCTCGGCCGACTGGCTGTGCTTTCGCCAGTCCAGCGCCGGCGCAACGTGGACCTCGACCGTCGGCTCGACGGATTTCGACCCGCCCGAAGCGACCGGAACGACGTTCTCACGCTTGGCCGCGTAGAAGGGCATCTGCTGGGCCGGCACCGGCTTATGCCGCGTTTCCTTCATGTCCTCAAGCTTGAGAACGGCGGTGGTCTGCGGCTGATCCCATGAGTGAAATCGCCACGGGTCGCTCTTGGTCACCGTGAACTTGACCTCGCCCGTGCGGGCTTTGGTGTGCTCGTAGATCCCCTTCCGCTTGGCGTCCGCCGACATGAATCGATCGTGAAGCGTGAGCCTGCACACGTAGTCCCCCGCCGGTAGCCAGCCCAATCGAAGCATCTGGCCGTCGCGGTTCGCGCCCGGGCTCCACTGATGCTTGATGTCGTCGTGCCAATAGCTCGCTTGCACCTCCCAGACCTTCCCAGTGAGCGTGACTGAGTCGACCGTGAAGTCCCAGCCGTTCTCAAGCGGTGGGCTCGTCAGAAAGACGCACGTCTCCTCCTCATCACACCCCGGCCGCGGCCGCACGTTGCCGAGCAGATACTCCGCCATCACCGGGCTGTACTTGTTCGTCGCGTAGCGGCTCGGCATCACGATCTGGCCCGCCGGCGTCGCGTGCACCCGGTTGCCATCGTCTTCGCGGTAGCAGTGCCCGCCCGTAAAGAGCGAGCCCACCACCATCATCGGCGACCTCCCTCCGGGGTGGCGGTCACCATCCACGATGTGCACCGGCCAACGCACCGGCTTGGCCGCATCGGCCGAAGGGGACGCCGGTTGAAAGGACGCCAAAGCAATCAGGGTCGAAGCCAGCAGCATGAGACAGCCTCCGAATCACCGAACCGGTCCGATCCAGCGCGACCAACCCGCGTCCGGTTCACGGATTCGAGGCATTTCGCCCCTCCCATCGGGGCCAAAACCCGCCGACCGTCACGAAGCGGCTTCCCGCCCCTTGACCGTCGCGAGCAAAGCCGTTCCCGCACGGTCCACCTTCGCCAATCCCGTGCGCACAAGCACCAGCGCCGCGGCCGGCGGCTTGACCTGAATGACCGGGACGCTCTGTTCCCCCGCGAGTCGCGCAAGCAGCTCCCCCGCCGCTCGGGCCGTGCTTTCATCCTCGGGCAGCTTGCTCGCAAGCATCGACCGGCCCTCGAGGATGCTCGCCGCTCCGTGCATGACGATCCCGGCCGCTCCCGCCGAAGCGTGCCGGGGACTCATCAGCGTCCCGGTCGCCAGGTGAGCCACCTTGACCGCCCCAAGATCATCCTCATCCATCGGCCGCAGGCCGTCGCTCGGATCAACCCCGCGGGAACACGTCCACCACGAAACCCCGAAGAAAATCGCGAAGATCAACGTCGCGAGCACATACCACGGAACAAACCCGCCGCCGAAGAACACCCAGCACGCCATCAGCATGAACACGTAGATACCCAGTGA
>JBIKTT010000018.1:0-11437 GCA_044347925.1 Phycisphaerales bacterium | reverse complement strand
CGCCGTTCCGCGCTCCTTCGACGAAACCCTCGCGTTCCTCTCCGCCCGCACCGACGTCGAACGCCTCCGCCCCACGCGCGTCACCCCCGGAACCTTCCGCCTCGACCGCATGGAAGCCCTCGTCGACGCCCTCGGCCGACCCGACCACGAGTTCAAATCCATCCACGTCGCCGGCTCCAAGGGCAAGGGAAGCGTGTGCGAGATGACCGCCGCCGCTCTCTCCGGCTGCGGCTACGCCGTCGGCCTCTACACCAGCCCGCACCTCGTCGATCTCCGCGAGCGCATCCGCATCGGCGGCCAGTGGATCAGCCCCGCCGACTTCGCCGACGCCGTCGCGACCGTCGCCCGCGCCCTCCCCGCCGTCGAGAAAAAGCACGGGCCCGCCACCTACTTCGAGATCCTCACCGCCGCTTCCTTCGTCCACTTCGCCCAGCAAGCCGTCGACTTCGCCGTCATCGAGGTCGGCCTCGGCGGACGCCTCGATTCCACCAACGTCATCTGCCCCGAGGTCGCCGCCGTCACCTCCATCCAGCTCGAACACACCCAGCTCCTCGGCGACACCGTCGCCAAGATCGCCGCCGAAAAAGCCGGCATCTTCAAGAAGGACGTCCAAGCCCTCACCGTCCCGCAGAAGCCCGAAGTTCTCGAGGTCTTCCGCGAGACCGCCAAAGCCGTCGGCTGCCCCCTCTCCATCCTCGGCGAGGACCTCGAGTTCTCCCAAAGGTTCGAAGCCAACCCCGAGCTCGGTCCGCACCACCGCGTCTGCCTCTTCACCCCACGCTCCACCTTCGAACACATCGCCTCACCCCTCAAGGGTGACCACCAAGCCGTCAACTGCGGCCTTTCCCTCGCCATCGTTGATGCTCTCCGCCAGCGCGGCCACGCCCTCCCCGACCGCGGCATCGCCGAAGGCCTCGCGAAAGCCTCCGCCCAAGGCCGCCTTGAGTTCATCCACCAGACCCCCCGCCTCATGATCGACGGCGCCCACACCCCAGACTCCATCCAGGCCCTGCTCCGCTCCGTCAGCACCCACTACAAGTTCGACAACCTCATCGTCGTCTTCGGCTGCTCCTCCGACAAGGACGCTCCCGGCATGATGGCCAAGCTCGTCGGCGGCGCCGACAAGGTCATCCTCACGCGAGCGACCGACTCGTCACGAGCCGTCGAACCCCGCGACCTCTATCGCAAGTTCGTCGAATTGACGTCCAAGCCCGCCCAGGTCGCGCCCACCGTCAAGGACGCCATCAACCTCGCCGCCAAAGCCGCCCAGCGCGGCGACCTCATCATCGTGACGGGAAGCTTCCTCGTCGCCGGCGAAGCCAAACGCCTCTTCGCCGAAAAATCCCGCGCCTAAACAGCGAGCCCGGGCGTGTCGCCCCGCCCGACGCCTCCCATCGATCATCCGCAACCGCTCGAGCTCGCGCTCAGATCGTCGGCCCCGCCGCATGATCCGAAAGCACCTGCCCGCGGGCCATCCCGCGCCCCGTCGCCCGCTTCAGCGACTCGTGCTTCTTCAGCCACTCCGTCACCGCGATCACGAACGTCGCGTGGCTCCACGTCAGCGGCGACACCGAGATCGGTGCGCCCGTGTACGGGTGATACTGCTCCGCCAGCACGCCCGACTCCGCCGCTCGGTACGTCGTCCAGTTGATGAGGTCCATCGCTTCGCGAAGCTCATCCGCCGTCGTCGCCACCGCCGTCAGCCACTGCGCCTGCCAAAGCGTGCAGATGATCCACGGATTGCCCGGCACCGCGTCCGTCGTGTCCTTCTCGACCTGGTGGTAATAGTCGCGCTCGTACCGAGCGCACCCGCCGATCGCCGTCCGCACGCTCAGCTTCTGCCGAAGCTGGATCATCTCGCTCCGCATCCGCGGATCGTGCGGCTCCAGCGCGCCGAACGCAAACAACGCGAAGTTCGCCGAGTCCGCCGTCATGTCAAGCACGTACGGCGACCCCGCCACGCCTACCGCCGGCCCGACACCCACGCCCCCCGCGCCCGCCGACGCCGCCGGCCGCGCCATTCGGCAAAACCGCTCGTACTCCCCGTGCCACATGTGCTTCTTGAGCGCCGAGCGCATCTTGACCGCACCCTCGCGGAACACCGCTTCCCGGTCGTACTCGCCGAAATCCCTCGCAAAGTCCGCCGCGGCCACCAGCGCTCCGATCGTCGCCGCGACCGTGAAGGTGTGAATCCCGCGCCGCTCCTCCCACAGGTCCCACGACTGCTGCGGCAGCCCGTTCGCGTCCCGATACTTCAGCATCCACTCCGCCGGACGCACGATCAGCGCGTTGTAAAGCGGCTTGATGAACTCAACGTCCCGGAACGTCTCAAAGTGCCGCCGCAGCGCCCACGTCACCAGCGCCGTCTCGTCCTGCTGGATCGGCAGAATCCGCTGCCCGTCGATCATCCACGGATGCCAGCTGCTCGCAAGCTGCCCCGCCGGCGTGTACTTGTGCAGGAAGTACCCCTCCTCCTCGATGATGTCCGCGCAGTACCGGAAGAAGTTTCGCGAAAGCTCGCTTTGCCCCGCAAGCACCAGCGCGTACGCCACCATCGCCCCGTCACGCGGCCAGCAGTACGAATAGTGATCCCCCGCAAACTGCTGAATGTCGCTGTCGTTGGCCGCGATGATCGCCCCGTGGTTGTCGATCTGCGTCCGCATCACAAGCTGGCTTCGATAGAAAAGATCCCGCACCGGCGACGGCAGCACGCTCACATCCAGCGGCTCCTTCGTCGCCCAAAGCTTCCAGTACGCCTCCGTCCGCGCCACCATCCGCGGGGCGCCCTTCTGCTGCACCCGCGCGTTCCGCGTCTTCACCTCCGAATAGCTCCGGCCGACCACAAGCCACGCGTGGAACGACGACTCGCCCCCCGCCGGAACATCCAGGTGCACGCCCACCGTCGCGTCCACCGACCCCTGGCTGATCGCGTTGCGACCAAGCTTCCCATCCTCCGCGTCCCGCCACGTCCCCTCCGCACCGCCGATCCGCTTGGTGCCGATCGCCCACTCGTCGATCCCGCACTTGTTCGGGTCGCACATGTTGAACAGGAAGTAGATGTCGTCCTTGTAAAAGACCATGCTCGCCGTCGCCGGGTCGTAGTTCGCCGTATCGCCCACCGGATTGCCGCGGATCGAAAGATCCCAGTGGAAGAACACCCGCACGTCCCGAGGCTTGCCCGTCAGGTCCCGCACATTCACCACCCGGAAGTACACCGGCTCGTGAAAGTCCACCGCGTCTTCGCACTTGATCTCAAGCCCGAGTTCCTCGTGCACCAGCGTGACGTCCGTCACAAGCGTGTCCGGCTTGTACTTCAGCACCCGCTTCCAGCCCGGATCTTCCATCCACGCGATCCGCCCGTCGGCCCAGATGCCAAACCGCTGGATCGCCCCCTCCGTGTGGTTGTACCACCCGACGTGCGGGAAGTAGATGTCACGCACCCGGTAGAGGTGATCGAAGGTGATGAGGAGGTCGCCGTTGCCGACGGGAATGTCGCGGGGCATGGGGGGTCTTCCGTGGTCTCAAGCTCAATCCGCCAAAGGTCTGGTCCTCCGGCGTCCGGGGAGAATATCGGGCTTTGCCGCGCCGTTCGTCACCCCGAGCGCACGAACCACGCGATTTTTCCGCGCCCCTCGCCTTAGCCGAGCGACGCTTCCGCCTCCGCCGGTGCCTCCGGCGCCACCGTCCGCGCCCGCGGGTCCCCGATGTACGTCAGGCGAATCCCGAAATTCTCACCCACCTTCACCGCCGCCCCCGACCCGATCGCACGGTTGTTGATCATCAGGTCAAGCTCACCCTCCGCGTCCTTCGCAAGCTCCAGAATCGCTCCTGGCACCAGCCGAAGCACATCCCCAAGCGGAATCTGCCGCGCGCCAAGCCGCACAATCACCGGCACATCAAGCTTCATGATCTGGTTCAGGTTCGGGGACTCGTTGGAAGACATGCACACTCCGGGAAGAAGGCGGGAATCTCTCCCGACCGCTCCGCAACCGGCGTGCCACCCGCCCTCCGCCCACCCATCCACGTCTCCCCGCGGTTATCAATACCCCGCTGCGTGTCCATCCTTGCGCGATTCCGACGCCCCGCAGTACACCCCCGTCACCAGGTCCCGGGCAATCGCCTGATACCCGCCGAAGCTCCACCGGTGCACCGGCTTGATCGTGTGCCCCCGACGCGTCAGCTCCGCCACCACCTCCGGAGCGAACCCCGCCTCCAGATTCAGCTCGCCCCCGTCCGCCATCGACTTGACCTCCCCCTGCGGCTCCGTCGACCCGTTGTGATGGATCCGCGGCGCATCCCCCGCCTGCTGAAGCGTCATCCCGAAATCGATCAGGTTGATCACGATCTGCGCATGCCCCTGCGGCTGCATCGCCCCGCCCATCACGCCAAAGCTCATCCACGGCTTGCCACCCTTCGTGATGAACGCCGGAATGATCGTGTGGAACGGCCGCTTGCCCGGCTCCAGCACGTTCGGGTGCCCCGCCTTCGTCGCGAACTGCTCCCCGCGATTCTGAAGCATGAACCCAAGCCCCGCATCACGCCCCCCCGAAGCCCGCGACGGCACCATCCCGCTCCCCATCCCCCGATAGTTCGACTGAATCAGCGACACCATCATCCCCGTCGAGTCCGCCGTCGTCAGGTAGATCGTGTCCGCCCCGCTCGGAATCGCCCCCGGCTCCACGACCATCGCCGCTTTCGCCATGTCGATCTTCGCCCGCCGCTCCTTCGCGTACTCATCACCAAGCAAACGCCTGAGCGGTGCCTTCACAAACGCCGGATCCGCGTAGAACCGCGCCCGATCCTCGAACGCAAGCTTCTTCGCTTCCACAAACGCGTGCACATAGTCCGCCGATCCAAACCCCATCGCTTTGAGGTCCATCCCCTCAAGCATCTTCAGGATCTGCAGCGCCGCGATCCCTTGCCCGTTCGGCGGAATCTCCCACACGTCATACCCGCGATAGTTCACGCTCACCGGGTCCACCCACTCGCCCCGATGCGCCGCGAAATCCGAAGCCGCCAGCACCCCGCCCTGCGCCTTCATGTACGCTTCGACCACCTGCGGAAGCTCACCCTCGTAAAACGCCCCGCGCCCCTCCTCCGCGATCCGCGTCAGCGTCCTCGCCAGATTGGGATTGGTCCAGATCTCGCCCCGCGCCGGAGCTTTCCCCGTCCCCGCGACCGTGAACTGCTCGGCGAACCCCGGCGACTTCTCAAACCGCTTCGCCGACACAGCCCACGCTTCCGCGATCTCCGGGCTCAGCGGGAAACCCTCCGTCGCGTACCGGATCGCTGGCGCAAGCACCGCTTTCATCGGCAGCACGCCGAACTTCCCGTGCAGCGCGAACCACCCGTCCACGCACCCAGGCACCGTCACCGGAAGCGGCCCGTACGACGGAATCTCCTTCAGCCCGCGCTCCTTCAAAAGCTCAAGCGTCAGACCCTGCGGCGACCGCCCAGACCCGTTGTACCCGTGAAGCTTGCCCGTCTTCGGATCCCACACGATCGCGAACAGGTCGCCCCCGACCCCGCACCCCGTCGGCTCCATCAACCCCAAGCAAGCATTCGCCGCGATCGCCGCATCCAGCGCCGACCCCCCGGCCTGCAGGATGTTCACCGCCGCCTGTGTCGCAAGCGGATGGCTCGTCGCCGCCATCCCGTGCACCGCGTACACCTCCGACCGCGTCGCTTTCGGAAGCGTCGAAGCCGGTTGGGGCTGAACGGTCGTCACCAAAGCGGCAAGCAGTGAAGCGGTAAGCATGCGACCAGTATACCTGAGCCACCGACTCGACCCGCTCCGGGTCAAGTCAGCGAAAGCACACCAGCCGCGACATCCAGACTCCCCGCAGATTGCGCCTTCGCAGCCGAGCACGGCCGCGCGACGTCAGGGCTTCGTCGCCGCCTGAGCCCTGCCCGCGATCATCGCCGCGAGCTCATCCATGATCCTGTTCTGCTCGACCGCGATCTCGGCCACGACCTTCTCCGCTTCGACATACGCCGCCGCTTCGGACTCCGGGAACTCCGCCGAGAAATCGATCCCCTTCTCCGTCGCGCTCCACTTCCCCCAGTGGGTCTTGAGAGCCGCGAACATCGCCCCCGCGAGCTTGCAGAACTCCGCGTTGGACTCGTTCAGCTCCCGCTGCTTGCCCCGCGCCGCCGCTCCGGCTTCAAACCCCGTCAGCACCTCGTGCATGATCCGCTCGGAAGCCTCGGCCGCGACCAAGCGGTTCCCAAGCTCCTTCCGCGCACCATCGAAAGCCGCTCCGAACTTCTCCGACCGCACACGCGCCGCATCAAGCAGCACCACCCGCGCATCCAGATCCTCGACCGTCTTGATGCCCGCGATGCTCATCCCGCCCGCGCGATTGAAAGCGTCAAACGCCATGTTCTGACCCACCGCCAGTTCATTCAGCTCGCGAGCGAACTTCGAGACCGCCATCGCGACCTTCCGCTCCTGCGCGTTCGCGTCCTTCGCCGACGACTCGATGGCCTTCGCCGTGCGTTCACCCGCCGCGGCCAGCTTCTCCGTGTCACCAGACCGGACCGCCTCCGCCTGCTGCTCGCGAGCCGCCGCGAACTCCCGAGTCCCCGCCGATGCACGAGCCGGACCCCCGATCACCTGGTAGACGCCAAAGCCCGACATCAGCAGCGCGGCCGCGCATGCCGTCGCCCGCGCCGCTTTCGTGCTCCGCACGCCAATCCAATACGCCGCCACGCCGAGCACAAGCGGCAGAATGAGCGCCGCAGCAGCAGCCCCCGCAACCGCCGGAGCGGCGTACGTCATGTTCGACCCCGAGGACTTGAGCCCGGCGAACTTGGCGTACGCCAAAGCGGCGATCCCCGCCGCGACCGCCACAAAGACGACCGGGCTGTTGCCGAAGATGGGCGGTTTGCTCTGCGGTTGGGACATCACTCGCTCCGAATGGTGGCGGATAACCCCGCGGCACGCCGCGGTACCGATCGGTCATCGAACGACGCGACCAGCCACTTCAGACCAAGTGCGTGAGATGTCGCAAATCACCCCCGCGATCGCATCAACGCTTCGGAGCCGCCGCACGCTCCGCCAGACTGTCCGCGATGTCGCTGGTCAGCGTGTCCTGCTCGGCGATCTGCTCATCCAAGCGGACCGCGGCCTGGTTGTACGCTTCGATGTCCGCGTCCGGAACCTTCTCTTCGAACGCGATCTCATCACCCTGCATTTCCCAGTCGCCCCAGTGCTTCTTGAGCATCGTGAGCATCGACTTCATCGTGCCGCAGCACTCGACGTTGGAAGCGTTCAACTTCGCCTGCTTGGCGCGGACCTTCGCATTGGACCGGATCCCGTTCATCACCGAAGTCATCATCTTCGGCGACACCTTTGTGGCCAGGAGCGCGTCCTTGGCCTTGGCCTCAAACCCGTCGAACTCCTTCTGGTACGTGATCGCCGCATCAAGCGTCGTCTGAAGCTGGGCAAGCCGAGCCTCGATGTCGGCTTCGGACTTGATCGTCCCCGGGTCCACCCCGCCGAGCGCCCCGAACTTCTCGAACGCTTCGTTCTGCGCGATCGCAAGCCCGTTCAGCTCCCGGCCGAGCGAAGCCATCGTCGTCGCAACCGCTTTGAGCTCCGGCGTGTCCTCTCCCATCTTCTCGATCACCGCGATCGATCGGTCGCTCGCGTCCGCGATCTTGTCCGTGTCGCCCGAGCGGATCGCCCGCGCCTGCTCGTTCCGCGCTGCGTTCAGCTCCTGCATGAGTTGAGCGTCCTGGCCCGAGCGCCGCTCGTTCATCCGCCCCGCGACCATCCGACCGACGGACCCCAGGCTAAAGAGCAGCGCGACAACGCACGCCGTGATCCGCGCGGCCAAAGTGCTCCTGAACCCCAGCCAGTACGCGATGTACCCCAGAAGAAGCGGGAACAGGATCGCCGCAAGGACCGTCCCCATCAGTGCGCCGGCGTCGTACGCGGATTGGACCCCCGGAGAGGCCGCCGCCCGCTGGCTGCCGGTGATGAAATGGGCCGCCACACCCAAGCCGATCGCCAGCAACAAGCACGCAAAGACGGCAACACTGTTGCCGAAGACAGGAGGCCTCGCAGGCTTGGAAGCGGGGGACGGCATGGGTGTCGACATGGGGTTGAGCGTATCGGATTGGCGACCGTTCGCCAAGCCGTTCCCGCCCACGGCCCTTGAAACCGCGGCCCAACCCGCCGTACGAGAGGCCCGGCCCCGACCCCCCATACCTTTCCCGCTCTTATTCCGCCCGCCTCTCAGGAACCGCTCCCCATGTCCCTCCAGTGGCCCGTCGCCAAAGTCCGCCAGTCCTTCCTTGACTTCTTCTGCAAGAAGCATGGTCACACCTTCATCCCCTCCTCCCCGGTCGTCCCCCACGAGGACCCCACCCTCCTCTTCACCAACGCCGGGATGAACCAGTTCAAGCCGATCTTCCTCGGCCAAGCCCCCGCCGACAGCCCCCTCGGCAAGCTCCGCCGCGCCGCCAACAGCCAGAAGTGCATCCGCGCCGGCGGCAAGCACAACGACCTCGAGGATGTCGGCAAGGACACCTACCACCACACCTTCTTCGAAATGCTCGGCAACTGGTCCTTCGCCGACTACTTCAAAAAGGAAGCAATCGACTGGTCTTGGGAGCTCCTCACCGAGGTCTACGGCATCCCCGCAGACCGCCTCTACGCCACCTACTTCGAAGGCCACGCCGCAAGCGGCATCAAGCCCGACGAAGAGACCCGCGAGCTCTGGCTCAAGTACCTCCCCAACAACCGCATCATCCCGGGCAACATGAAGGACAACTTCTGGGAGATGGGCGAGACCGGACCCTGCGGCCCCTGCACCGAGATCCACGTCGACCGCATCGGCGGCCGCAACGCCGCGCCCATGGTCAACCAAAGCGACCCCAACGTCATCGAGATCTGGAACAACGTCTTCATCCAGTTCGAACGCCTCGCCGATCGCTCGCTCCGCCCTCTCCCCGGCAAGCACGTCGACACCGGCATGGGCCTCGAGCGCGTCACCTCGATCCTGCAGGGCAAGTTCAGCAACTACGACACCGACACCTTCTCGGGGATCTTCCGCGCCATCGAAGAGATCACCGGCGCCCGCGCCTACATG
Source organism: Phycisphaerales bacterium (assembly GCA_044347925.1). Classification (GTDB taxonomy): domain Bacteria; phylum Planctomycetota; class Phycisphaerae; order Phycisphaerales; family UBA1924; genus UBA2396. Next base: position 2,339 of record JBIKTT010000018.1, on the reverse strand, counting down.
GGCCGTCTGGGCGATGAAGACCCCGAGAACATCGACACCGCCTACCGCGTCATCGCGGACCACATCCGCACGCTCACCTTCGCGCTGACGGACGGAGCTCTGCCCAGCAACGTCGGCCGCGGGTACGTCCTCCGCCGCATCCTGCGTCGCGCCGTCCGCTACGGCCGCCAGATGCTCGGAGCCAAGACCGGCTTCTTCAACCGCCTCGTCCCCGTCGTCGTCGATGAGATGAAGGTCGCCTTCCCCGAACTCGCGAAGAACCCGTCCAAGGTCGCGGACATCATCCGCGATGAGGAAGAAAGCTTCGGCAAGACGCTCGACCGCGGCATCAAGATCTTCGCCGACCTCGCCGGTGACCTCGGCCGCGCGAAGAAGACGGTCGTGAGCGGCGCCGACGCGTTCAAGCTCTACGACACCTTCGGCTTCCCCGTCGACCTCACGGCCCTCATGGCTTCCGAAAAAGGCCTCACCGTCGACATGGACGGGTACGAAGCCGAACGCAAGAAAGCCGAGGAACTCAGCAAGTCCGGCGGCAAGTCCGCCGAGACCCACGGCCAGGCCCGCCCGACGCTCGACGGCGACGCCGTCGCCAAGCTCAAGCACCAGAACGTCCAGCCCACCGATGACGTCTACAAGTTCGACGACCGCATGATCTCCGCCCACGTCCGCGCCGTCTGGAACGGCACCGACTTCGACGATTCCGCCAAAGCCGGCATGGGCAAGCTCGTCGGCCTCGTCCTCGACCGCACGAACTTCTACGCCGAAATGGGCGGCCAGGAAGCCGACCACGGACGCATCCTCGACGTCAAGGGCGGGTCCTCAAGCGGCGGCGAGTTCCGCGTCCTCCACGTCTCCACCCACGGCGGGTTCGTCCTCCACGTCGGACAGGTCATCAGCGGCGATTTCAAGGTCGGCGAAGCCGTCGAGCTTCACGTCGACAAGCACCGCCGCTCCGCAATCGAAAGCAACCACACCGCCACGCACCTCATGAACTTCGCGCTCCGCAAGGTCCTCGGCGACCATGTCGACCAGAAGGGCTCCCTCGTCACGCCCGAACGCCTCCGGTTTGACTTCAGCCACACCGGCCCCGTGACCGCCGTCGAAGCCGCGACGGTCGACCAGATCGTGAGCGAGCAGATCGCCCGCGACCTCACCGTCTACGCCCAGCCCGCCGACCTCGCGACCGCGAAGAAGATCACCGGCGTCCGCGCCGTCTTCGGCGAGACGTACCCCGACCCGGTCCGCGTCGTCTCCATCGGCCAGCCCGTCATGGACCTCACCCACGGGCCCGAAAGCACGATGTGGGCCGAGCTTTCGATCGAGTTCTGCGGCGGGACGCACGTCCCATCGACCAAGTCGATCGCGGCGTTCACGGTCGTCTCAGAGGAAGCCGTCGCCAAGGGCGTTCGTCGCCTCACCGCGCTCACGGGCGAAGCCGCTCGCGGCGCCATCGGCGCCGGCAAGCTCATGCGCGAACGCGTCCAGCAAGCCGCCAAGTTCCCCGACGACCAGCTCGCCCCGGTCCTCAACGAAATCACCCAGGCGACCGAAGCTTCCACCATGCCCGTGGCCCACAAAGCCGAGATCCGCCAGGAAATCGCCAAGCTCCAGGAACGCGTGAAAGCCGCCGCCAAAGCCGCCGGCGCGGCCAAACGCGACTCGGCCGTTCGCGAAGCCAAGGTCATCGCCGAGTCCGCTTGCAACTCCGGCGACCCCGTCATCGTCGCCACCGTCGACGCCGGCGAAGATCGCCAGGCTCTCCAAGCCGCGGTGCAAGCCGTCGTCGACATCTGTCCCCGCGCGGCCATCATGCTCATGTCGATCGTCGAGCCGGCCGGCGGCGAAGCCGGCAAGGTCGCCATCATGTGCCAAGTCCCCGCCGCGATGCAGCAGAAGGGCCTCAAAGCCGGCGACTGGCTCCGCGAAACCGCGGCGATCGTCGGCGGCAAGGGCGGCGGCAAACCCGACAGCGCCCAGGGCGGCGGCACCGACACCACAAAGGTCCGCGAAGCGGTCGCGTTCGCGAGGACGAACGCCCTCGCGAAGGTGATGTAGAGGTCAGGAAGTCACGGAGTCGGGAACTCAGGCTTTCTTGACGAACTCGGACTTGAGCTGCATGGCGCCGATGCCCTCGATGCGGCAGTCGATGTCGTGGTCGCCGTCGACCAAGCGGATGTTCTTGACCTTGGTGCCCCCCTTGACGACCAGCGAGGACCCCTTGACCTTGAGGTCCTTGATGACGATGACGGTGTCGCCCGTCGCGAGCACGTTCCCGTTGGCGTCGCGGACGGCGGTGTCTTCCACGGGATCCTCCGTCGCGGCAACGGCGGGGGCCGGCG
>JBIKTT010000393.1:0-3325 GCA_044347925.1 Phycisphaerales bacterium | reverse complement strand
TGCGAGACGGCCCTGCGAGACATCAGTCGTGGAGCCGCCGCACCTTCCCCAGTACCCCCCCGCCATGATCCCACGATGCCGATGTTGGTCGGCGTGATCGGGCGAGCGATCTTCCCAAGCATGACGCGGCCCCACACTCTCTGAGCGCTCCGTTCCCGGGCTTTCGCAAGCACCGGACCAGCCGCAACACACCCATCCACAACCCGCGCTCCCCGCCGGTCCAATCTCACAGCGCAGTTTCCACGGACGATCTATGCCCAAAGAACCTCAGGCCGCCAAGCCCCGCCGCAGCAACACCGACAAAAACGCCGTCATCGCCAAAATGAAGGCCGGTGCCAAGGGCGATGCCGAAGCCGCCAAGGCGACCAAAGCCGCGGCCCCCGCGCCTGCTCCGACGCCCCCGCCCGCGCCGGCGCCCGCTCCCAAGCCGGTCGCGCCAGCCGCGCCGGCGGCACCGCGCCCGACGCCCCCCACAGCGCCCACGCCTTCGCCCCTCGCTTCGACCCGGTCCGAAGCCTCCTCGGACTCGCGGAACTCAGGCCATAGCCCCGCCGCGCCAGGTTCGGGCAGCTCCGGCCACGCCCCGCAGGCCCACGCTTCCCAGAACCAGCCCTCTCAGGCCGGCCCAGGCCAGCAACACCAGAGCGGCCACAGCAACGGCGGCCAGCGCCAAGACCTCCAGCAACGGAACCCGCAGGAGGGAGGCCAGCAGCGCCACCACAACCAAGGCCAGCAGAGCCAAAGCCAGCACCAGAACGGTGGTCAGGGCCACGGCGGCCAAAGCCATGGTGGCCAGAACCACGGCGGACAGAACCACGGCGGACACAATCAAGGCGCACAGAACCAAGGCGGCCAAGGTCAGAACGGCCAGGGCGGCTTTGACGACCGTCGATTCGGCAAGCGGCGCAAGAAGCGTCGCGGCGGTGGCATGGGCATGGGAGGCGGCGGAGGAGGAGGCCCCGGCGGCGGTGGCGGCGGCCCGGCTTTCTACCCACAGCGTCCGCATCCCGCCGATCTGCCCAGCGATGAGGAACTCGAACGCGAAGCGACCGAGCTCGAGCGTCTCGTCAAGAACGCCGACCCCGCCACGCTGAAAGACACCATCTCGATCGCGGACCTCCAGAAGATGGAGATGGACGCGCTCTTCAAGGTCGCCGATCGCGAAGGCCTCACCGACTTCCACGCTCTCCCCAAGCAGGAACTGATCTTCAAGGTGCTCAAAGCCCGGGCGCTCCGCCAGGGGCTCATGTTCGGCGAGGGCACCCTCGAAATCATGCCCGACGGGTTCGGGTTCCTCCGCTCCGCCGAGCAGAGCTACCTCCACGGCCCCGACGACATCTACATCAGCCCGCTCCAGGTCCGCAGATTCGGCCTTCGCCGCGGCATGACCGTCAAGGGTGTCGTCCGTCCGCCCAAGGAGAGCGAGCGCTACTTCGCGATGCTCCGCGTCGATTCGATCAACGATCGGCCGCCCGCGAAGGTCCACGATCTCACCAACTTCGAGGACCTCACGCCGCTCCACCCCGAGAAGCGATACATCCTCGAGACCTCGCCCGACGAGATCGAGTGCCGCATCGTCGACCTCACCAGCCCAATCGGCAAGGGCCAGCGCATGCTCATCGTCGCTCCGCCCCGTACGGGCAAGACGGTGCTCATGCAGAAGATCACCAGGGCGATCGCCAAGAACTACCCCGAGACGAAGATCATCGTCCTGCTCGTCGATGAGCGTCCCGAAGAAGTGACGGACTTCCGCCGCCACACCACCAAGGACGCCAAGCACGTCGAGGTCGTCGCCAGCACGTTCGACGAACCCTCCCACCGCCACGTCCAGGTCTGCGAGATGGTCATCGAGAAGGCCAAGCGCATGGTCGAGTTCGGCGAGCATGTCGTCATCCTCCTCGACTCCATCACCCGCATGGCCCGCGCGTACAACGCCGAGATGCCCCACTCCGGCAAGATCATGTCCGGCGGTCTCGACTCCAACGCCCTCCAGCGCCCCAAGAAGTTCTTCGGTGCCGCACGCGCCATCGAAAAGGGCGGGTCCCTCACCATCATCGGCACCGCCCTCGTCGACACCGGCTCCAAGATGGACGAAGTCATCTTCGAAGAGTTCAAGGGCACCGGCAACAGCGAGCTTCACCTTGACCGCAAGCTCATGGACAAGCGCATCTACCCCTGTATCGACATCCCCTCCTCCGGCACCCGCCGCGAAGAGTTGCTCATGGATCCCAAGGAACTCGAGCTCGTCCACCGCCTCCGAAAGGTCCTCTCCGACATGAACGTCGTCGAAGCCATGGAGCTCCTCAAGGGCAAGCTCAAGAAGCTCAAGACCAACGCCGAGTTCCTCATCTCCATGGCGATGGGCTGAACCCCGAGGGAAGGATCGCCGTAGCCAACTCCAGGCCTTCACGCTCGGGGAGTGCCCGAGAATCGCACCCGGGAAGGCCGCAAGCCCCAAGGACGGAGCCGGACGATGAATCTCAGACGACTTTCGACCGTGAGCTTCCGGGCGGGTGTCTTTTCCGCTTGGTCTCTCGCGCTCTCGGTCGTCGGGCTCTGGCTTCTGCTCTGCCCGCCGCAGGAAGTGCCCGGCCTGGGCCCGTTCTGCACGTCCGCCGGCCTCGCCGCCCTCGCCGGCGGGCAGGTCCTGTTCATGACGATGGTCGCGGACCGATACTTCCCCAAAGCCCACCCGCGGCTGGTCGCCGCTCTGGAGATCATCGCGGCGGGCCTCTTCCTCGCCGGAGTCTCGGCGTTTGTCTGGCTCTCTCTCTCCGGAGGCGTGGAATGACCCGTTCTGACCGTTCGCTCGCCGCTGGCCGCCTCACCGCTCTGATCCTCACCCTCTTCGCCGGCGCCGCCGTCGCCGTCGCGGCCGCGTCCCAGCCCGCCACCACCCCGAAACCAGCCGCGACCCGGATCGCCGCCGCGTCTGAAGCGAACCTTCAAGCCCGGACCGCCCGCGCCGTCGCTCGCGTCGCCATGCTCGACCTTCGCCTGATCGACAACGCCGCCGAGCCCGACTACCAGATCGCAGACATCCTGCTCACCCTGGCTCAGGACTACGCCCCAGACGACACCGACCTCATCCGCCGCCGGATCGAAGCCAACTGGAACGCCGGCCGCTCCGAAGTTTCGCACGACCTGACCAGACGGCTCATCGCGCTTGATCCCTCCGACACCGTCTCGCAGCTCCGCTTCGTGAGCGCCACCATCGCCAAGCGCCAGACCGCCTCCGAGCGTCTCGCTCTCTACGACAAGTTCTGCACCTCAACCAAGCTCGACCCCTCCGTTCGGAGCAGGCTCGCGATGGACGCCGCGCTGC
>JBIKTT010000392.1:0-3335 GCA_044347925.1 Phycisphaerales bacterium | reverse complement strand
CCGCGGCACCGAGTTCCGCGGGGTCTCGACCGTCGTCGTCGAAGCCGCCGACCTCCACGCCGTGCTCGCCTTCCTCAAGAACGAGTGCGCGTACGAGTTCCTCTCCGACGTCGTCGGCCTGGACTATCTCGAGTACCCCTCGCCCCAGCCCGGCCGCTTCGCCGTCGTCTACAACCTCCTCTGCTTCAGCCGCGATGAGCGCTTCTTCGTCAAGACCTACCTCAATCCCTCCCTCCCCACCGACGGCATCGTCGAGGACCCTGCTCTCTACGTCGACTCCGCGTGCGACCTCTGGCCCGGCGCCGAATGGCCCGAGCGCGAAGTCTTCGACATGTACGGCATCCGCTTCCGCAACCACCCGGACCTGCGCCGCATCCTGACCTGGGAGGACTACCCCGCCCACCCGCTCCGCAAGGACTACCCCGTCCGCGGCCGCGGCGAACGCGAGCAGTACGCGATCATCGATCGCTCCTCCACCTGACGCAAGCCCCTCCATGTCACCGGACCCCATCCAGGCTTGGCTCGGCGCCGCCCGCGACCCGCGGATCCGCGCCGACCTCGAAGCCATTTACGCCGACATCGCATCCCAGATCGAAGCCCGAAGCCCCGCCTGCTGGGCCAGCGGTCGCTGCTGCAACTTCGAAGCTTCCGGCCACTTCCTCTACGTCACCGGCCTCGAAGCCGCGTACTCCGTCGTCCGGCACGGCGAAAATCACCCCTCCGCCATCATCCCCCCCTCCGGACGCGGCGACCCCTGCCCCTTCCAATCCGCCAACCTCTGCACCGCCCACACCATCAAGCCCCTCGGCTGCCGCGTCTATTTCTGCGACCGCTCCGCTCAGGAGTGGCAGCACAAGCTCAGTGAGCACGGCCTCGCCCAGATCCGCGCCCTCCACGACGCCCACCACCTCGAGTACCGCTACGCCGAGTGGCGCGCCCTCCTCACCGAAATCGCCGCCGCAAGCGAGCCCCCCGCGATCAGCCAATGATGGAGGTCCATGCGTCCGTTCTGGCACTACGCATCAAGGATGGTCCGCTACCCCGGCACGCTCGCCGGGGCCATGACCCTCGCGCTCCTCTCCGCCGGCTCCCTCGGTGCCGGCCTCCTTGGGCTCAAGCCCATCCTCGAACTCGTCCTAGGTGACAAGGACAACCCCGCCCCCGCCACCTTCACCCAGGCCGTCGCAGGCTGGAACCAGAAGCTCTCCGCTTGGGGCATCCAGATCCCCGAAAGCCTCGCCCAGTCACTCCCCGACGGCAAAATGACCGCGCCCGTCCTCCTCTTCTCACTCCTGGGCCTCCTCACCATCGTCGGCGCCGTCGCCAACTTCGGACACGTCTTCCTCTCCCTCACCGTCGTCAACCGAAGCCTCGCCGACATCCGCCGCGACGTCTTCGGCCGCGTCCTCCGCCTCCCGCTCCTCGGCGTCGTCAAAACCGGCCCCACGGACGTCGTCAACCGCATCATCGTCGACTCGTGGAACCTCTCCACCGGATTCTCAACGCTCCTGAGCAAAGCCGTCGCCGACTCCACCAAGGGCCTCGTCGCCATCATCGTCGCTTTCACCCTCGACTGGCGCATCTCCATCGTCGCCCTCGTCGTCTTCCCGCTCATCGCCATCGTCATCCGCAAACTCGGCTCACGCATCCGTCGAGCCACACGCCGCGTCCTCGAACACCAAGCCGACGTCTCCCGCACCGCTCTCGAAAGCCTCCAGGGCTTCCGCGTCGTCAAGGTTCATACCACCGAATCCAGGCAGCTCGGCGTCTTCGACGACTCCAACCGCCACTTCCTCCGCGAGCTCAACAAGGTCCGCACCGCACGCGCCCTCGCAAGCCCCCTCGTCGAGGTCATCGCCATCATCGCCGTCGGCGTCATGGCGCTCGTCGCGATCAAAGCCATCTTCGACGGCAAGCTCGACAAGGAAACCATGATCGTCGTCCTCGGCGCCCTCGGCATGGCCGGAGCCTCCCTCAGGCCCCTCACCGGGCTCGTCAACGACATCCAGCAAAGCTCCGCCGCCGCCGACCGCCTCTGGGAGCTCGAATCCGCCGTCTCCGAACCCGGCCACGAGCCCGGCCTCCCCGTCATGCCGACCCACGGCGCCTCGATTGAGTTCCGCGACGTCCACCTCACCTACCCGGGCGCGAGCGCCCCCGCGCTCGCCGGCGTCTCCCTCACCGTCAAGTTCGGCGAGACCGTCGCGTTCGTCGGACCCAACGGCTGCGGCAAAACCACACTCCTCTCCCTCATCCCACGCATCTTCGATCCCGCCGCCGGAGAGGTCCTCATCGACGACGTCGACATCCGCAAGTTCTCCGTCGAAAGCCTGCGCAAGCAGATCGGCGTCGTCACCCAGGAAACCGTCCTCTTCCGCGGCACCATCGCCGAGAACATCGCCTACGGCATGGAAGCCGCCACCCCCGCCCAGATCGAAGCCGCCGCCAAGAGCGCCCGCGCCCACGAGTTCATCGCCGCCAAGCCCGGCGTCTACGCCGAGTTCGTCGCCGAACAAGGACTCAGCATGTCCGGCGGACAGCGCCAACGCCTCGCCATCGCCCGCGCCATCCTCCGCGACCCGCGCATCCTCATCCTCGACGAAGCCACCAGCATGATCGACGCCGAGAGCGAAGCTCGCATCGCCGAAGCTCTCGCCGAATTCAAACGCGGACGCACCTGCCTCATCGTCGCCCACCGCCTCAGCACCGTCCTCGCCGCCGACCGCATCGTCGTCATGGAAGCCGGACGCATCGTCGATGTCGGCCGACATGCCGACCTCCTCGAACGCTGCTCCCTCTACCGCTCCCTCGCCGAAAACCAAGGCCTCGGAAGCGGCCTCCACGGCGGGCTCAGCGGAACGCTCACCGGCCTCGCGCCACTCAACACCCTCCCCGCGCCCGCCGAAGGAGCCCCGCTTGCGTAAAGATGGCATCAACGAAGACGCCGCACAGATGTCCGACTTCCTCTGCGACTACTGCGGCTCTGAATGGACCGAAGACCTCGCCATGGTCGAAGGCCACAAAGGCTCGATCATCTGCGGCGTCTGCCTCCGCGAAGCCTACCGCCGCGTCATCGTCCTCGACGAAAACAACGCCGACGAAGGCTACTCCTGCGCTCTCTGCCTCCTCACCAAATCAGAGAAAGCCTGGCGCAGCTCCGCCACCGGCGCCACCATCTGCACCTGGTGCATCAACCGCTCCGCCAAGATGCTCGACAAGGATCCCGACACCGGCTGGAAGAAGCCGGAGTAGGTATCCTCTCCTCGATGATCGATGACGAGGCCAAAACCGACGCCCGGGCAGACCTCAAAGCCAGCCTCCGCACCGCGGCCACC
>JBIKTT010000390.1:0-3342 GCA_044347925.1 Phycisphaerales bacterium | reverse complement strand
TGCCGGGAACGGCGTACGTGATGATGTTGTTGGCACTCACACTGCCGGCCCCGCCGTGAGCACCAACGACCCAGACCGCCCCGCCCGGGAGCGGCAGAATCGCCCGCACCTCACCAGCGATTCCGCCCGCGAAGGTCGCGGAGGACCCAAGCGGCGCCGGATCGGGGCGATAGCGTTCGAAACCCTGGCCAAACTCCACGTTCCCCAGGCCACCCACCAGCACCGACCCGTCCGGGAGGGTTGCCAGCGCGAGGGTACCGAGGACGGACTCGTTCAATGGCGACCACGTCTGCGTTGCCGAGTTGAACCGGAAAAGACCGAAGTCCGACGCACCCAGCACATCGCCGCCGGGCAGTTCCACCATTGCGTACACCACATCGAGAACCCCACCGCCCACCGCCGACCACGCGCCGGTCGAAGGTCGGTAGCGGGCGATGTTCCCGGCGGGCACGCCGCCCGCCGTCGCGAAGCGTCCGCCAACAAGGACATCGCCGTTGGCGGTGAGGGCCAATGACGCCACCGTCGGCTGGGGTCCCCCCGCGATACCACCAATGCTCTGCCACGTGTTGGTCGCCGAGCGGTAGATCGCGATATTCTGCGCGGACACCCCGGGCCCGACCGTCGTAAACGTCCCGCCCACCATCACATCGCCGTTCGGCAGCGTCAGCAGAGCCGAGACGCTCGCACCGTTCACGCCGCCCGCCATCGTGGACCACGCACCGGTCGCATCGACGTAGCGGGCGATCCGGCCAACCGCGGCCGCCCCCGCGGTGCTGAAGTCGCCACCGACGATGACATCGCCGCCGGGGAGCACCGCGATCGCTCGCACTCTGCCATTCAAGTTGGCGCCGAGTTGGGCGCGAGCCCCGGTCGCGAGGTTGTAGCGGCCCAAGAACCGTGCGGGCACGTTGTTGGCAATGACGGTAAAGTCACCGCCCATGATCATGGAGCCGGCCGGCCCGGCCCCGCCGCCCGGGGGCTGAAAGGCCAGCGCCCGCACGATCTGATCCGTGAAGAGAGTGGGTTGTTGCCACCCTTCCCGACAATCACCGGGCGGGAACCCCTGGGCCAGAGCCTGCCCACCGCTGCCCGCAAACCAGAGTGCCGCCGCCATGAAGCAGGCACCCCCCGTCCGACCAAAGGGAGCCGCGAACGACAACGTACGACCAAGAAACGACAGACGCATAGAGGGACTCCAAGGGTGCGCCGCGATCGGGCAACGATTCAGAAGAGCCCGCCAGTTTACTTAGGCCGATCTTCCGGCGAAACCCAAAAAAGCAAAAGACGAGGCGGGAAGGCTCTCGAGGCTGGGAGGCGGTCGTTATCTGACGTTGACCCCTGGAGAACCACCACCCGATGCCGAAGGGCGGGTGCGCGACGGCCCTTCGCTTCCCGGGGTTGGCGGGGCACGTGCTTCGCGTGCGTCCCAGTGGAACCGAGGGGGGATGGGAGGGCCGCGACGGTCCGTCCATCACGAGACAAGACGCGGATCAGCAAGCCTGCGTCGATCCGAAGATGGCGATGCCGCCCGCCACCTCAGCACCCTTCCTCGAACGAGGTCACGAAGTCGAGGTAGTCGAAGAAGTCGACGAACCCGTCGGCGTTGAAGTCCGCTTCTAGACTGCCACTTGTTTCAAAGGCCGTGACAAAGTCGCTGTAATCAAAGAAGTCAAGAAACCAGTCCCCGTTAAAGTCAGCCGCGCAGCAAGCCTGACCGCTCAGAATCGTCAACGTCGCGCCCTCGCTCGTCGCGGCCCCGCACGCGCTACTCACCACGCAGTCATACACCCCCGCATCGGCAGCCCCAACCGAATCAAGAACCAGCGAAGCGGTCGCCGCCGAAGGGTTCGACGCCGCGTCGATCGCTTCCGCGTTCTTTCGCCACTGGTAGGACAGCGGTCCGCGCCCCGATGCCAACGCTTCAAAGTTCACGTCCCCGCCCGCGCACACCGTGACCCCGCGAGGTTGCGTCACAAACCCCGGCGAGCCCCCGGGCGAAAAGCACGCCACCGAACCCGCCGCAACGCCGCCAGCCATCTCGAAGTTCCCGCCCACATACACATCCCCGCTGGGATGCACCGCGAGCGCACGCACCGGCCCGTTGGTCCCCGCACCCACCGCTTGCCACTCAGCGTTGCTCGGATTCACCCGCGCCACATACGACGCAGAAAGCCCGCCCGCCCTGACGAAGTTCCCACCGACGATAATGTCGCCACCCGGCAGCATCGCGAACGTGTTCGGGTACGTCAGCGGCGAAGGCCCGCTCACCCCAAGACCCATCGTCCTCCACACACCCGTGGTGACGTCATATCTCGCCATCCCCGCGCATCCGAACACACCCCCCGCTGAGCCAAAACGCCCTCCCACAACCAGCATCGTCGGCGACGCCATCACAAGGCACTCAACCTCTCCTTCAGTCCCCGACCCAAGCCCCGACCAAAGCTCCGTAGCCTGGGTGAACCGCGCGACATGATTGCGACCCGGCTGTCCCCCCGCGCCCGTGAAGTTCCCCCCGACAATGACATCCACACCGCCTCCTTCTGCTGCAACCCACACTCCCTCGTTCACGGGCGCACCCGTCCCCAATCCCAGCGCGGACCATTCCCGCGTCGCCGGGTCCAGCCGGGCCACGCGGCTCGCAGGGATCGCCCCCGCCATGCCAAACGCCCCCATCACGAGCACATCCCCGTCCGGCAGGAGCGTGAGCCCGTAGACCGCGCTCGTGGGCCCGGTCCCCAGCGACGACCACACGCCCGTCGCCGGGCTGTACCGCGCGATCCGCTGCGTCGCCGCGACGCCCCCCGCCGACGTGAAGTTGCCCCCCACGACCAGATCCCCGTCCGGCAAGACCAACAGCGCACTGACAATCCGGTTCGCCCCCGCGCCCATCGCCGACCACGAGCCCGTCTGCGGGTTGTACCGCGCAATGTTGCTAGCCGCACGCCCGCCCGCTGTGGTAAACGTCCCCCCGACAACCACATCACCCCCCGGCAGCACCGCGAGCGCGTCCACCGTCCCATTCACCCCCGGCGAACCAATCCCCGAAACCCACACCGGCCCGCACTGCGCAACCGCCACTCCCACCCCAGGCAAAAGCCCGAACGAAAGCACGCACACATAAACCCCAGTCGGGCCCAACGCAGTGATCTTGCTCATGCTGAAAGTCTAACTGACGACCGTCCCACCAACCAACCCCCTCGTGGCGGGCACCACGACCCGTCGCTTCGGCTGGTCGTGGAGGGTCGCTCGTGCGAGCGGTCGCCCCGTTCGGTCAGCCGTATGACTCGTGAAGAACCGAACGAGGCGATGCGTCCGATGAGCTGCCCATGACCACCGCGAGGA
>JBIKTT010000389.1:0-3348 GCA_044347925.1 Phycisphaerales bacterium | reverse complement strand
GGGTCCGCGTCTCGACGGGCAGGCCGGGTTCGTTGATGATGGCTTTGAGCTCGCGCTGCTGCGTGAGGACCTCGTTCTGGGCGATGATGATGGCTTCGAGCTGTTCGGCGACGCCGGCTTCGGCGCGCACGGTCTCGATCTCGGCGGCGGCGCCGCCGCGGACGCGTCGGGTGGCGCGGCCGAGCTGTTCGGAAGCGAGCTCGTACTGCTGCTGGCGGACCTCGAGCTGCTTGCGGGCGGAGTACAGGCGCCAGTAGGATCGGTCGACGGCGGCGAGCTGACGGATGACCTCGAGCTTGGTGCGGGCTTCGGAAGCTTGCTGGTTGTAGGAAGCGATGCGGATCGCGGCGGTGTTGGCTCGACGGCCGGCGTCCCGGAGGAGGGGCTGGCTGATGGAGAACGCGAAATCGGAGGAGTACGCGGGGTTGAGGGTCGAGAACTGGTTGTTGTCGCCGGACTTGTTCCACGGCGCGTTGACGACGACGGTGCCGCCCGTGCGGAGCGGGATGCGGACGCCGGGATCGAAGCGGAGCTGCTGGGACTGGGCCGAGACAAGCTGGGATGAGGTCGGCTGGTTGAAGTCGGCGTAGCTGCCCGAGAGGGTGAAGACGGAGTTGAACCGCGACTCCTCTTCGGAGAGGCGTTCAAGGCCGAGCGCGGGATCGAACCGGGCGACCTGGAGGTCGAGGTTGTGAGCGAGGGCGCTCATGCGGGCTCGCTCGAGGTCGAGGTTGACGGCTTCGGCTCCCTCGAATCGCTGCTTGATCGCGGCGAGGGTCGCGTCGCTCGCGGCTTGGGGCGATTCGGCGGCGGGCGCGGGTTCGGACTTGGGCCGCAGGTAAGGGGCGAGGCTGACGCGGTCGACGTCGCGAAGGCGGTCGATCGCTGCTTTCTGGAACGACTGGTCGTCGTCGAAGAGACCCTGATTGCACCCGGCGAGGAGCGCGAGCGCGGGGGCGAGGACGAGGCACGCGGAGCGGGTTCGCAAGAGGTTCACCGTTGGCATGGGGGAAAGCTCGGACGGGTCAGTCGTGGCGGAGGGCGTCGATGGGGTTGAGGCGGGCGGCTTTGATCGCGGGGAACATGCCGAAGACGACGCCGATGAACGCGGAGAAGCCGACGGACAGGATGATGGCCCACATGGGAATCGAAGCCATCTTGAGAGCTTCGATCGAGGTCATGTTCATACCGAGGACGATCAGCTGTCCGAGCAGCAGGCCGAGACCGCCGCCGCAGAGACAGAGGGTGACGGCTTCGATGAGGAACTGGAGCAGCACGACCTCGGGCCGCGCGCCGAGGGCTTTGCGGAGGCCGATCTCGCGGGTGCGTTCGGAGACGGAGACGAGCATGATGTTCATGATGCCGATGCCGCCAACGAGGAGGGAGATGCTGACGATGATGGCGGCGCCGGCGGTGATGGTGTAGGCGAGGCGATTGAACTGATCGATGAACGACTGAAGCACGTTGACCTGGAAGTTGTCCTCCTGCCCTGGCTCGAGCTCGCGGAGCTTTCGCAGCATGAACCCGATCTCGGCTTTGGCTTCGTCGGCCATGTCGGGGGTGGCCAGCTCACCAAGCAGGAAATTGACGTGCTTGCGCTCGGGGTTGAAAGCCATCGCGACCGAGAGCGGGATGTAGACCTCGCCCTGGCTTTCGCCACCGCCACCGAACATGGCGCTCTGATCCTTGGTTTCGACGACGCCGACGATGTTGAAACGACGCCCGTTGATGCGGATGGGTGTGTTGGCGGGCTCTTTGTTGAGTCCGAGGAGCTCGATGAGCTTGTCGTTGACGAGGCAGACGGCGAGCCTCTGGTCCTCGTCGATGGAGTTGAAGGGGCGGCCCGAGGTGACGGTGCGGGCTTCGATGTCGTGCCAGGTCGGCCAGATGCCGGTGGTCTGGACGAGGCTGACCTTCTGGTCGCCGTATTCGATGTCGAAGGAGCCGAAGTAAAGCGGGGTGAACTTCGAACAGGTCTTCGAGTTCTTGACGATGTGGTTGACCTCTCGCATGTTGAGTTCGGACTTCCACCAAGGGATGCGTCCGCGCTTGGCACGAGGGACGAACCCGTCGATGTAGACCTTCTTGGCTCCGAAGGTCTCGAACTCCTTGAGGATGGAGGATCGCAGGCCCCCCACCGCCGCGACGATGACGATCACGGCGGCGACGCCGATGATGATGCCCAGGGTGGTCAGCATCGCGCGGACCTTGTTGGCCCAGATCTGTCGGAGCGCGGTCATGACCGTCTGGACAAAGAGAAGGATCAGCGTCATCGGTTCGCCTCCGCGGGCTGGGGCGAGGACGCGAGCGTCTCGGCCATGTGCACGGCGTGGTCGGCGGCCGCTTTCAGGTACGCCTGGTGCGTCGGATCGGTGTCGGTGGGGAAGTCGGAGACGATCTTGCCGTCGCGGAGTCGGACGATCCGGGCGGCGTTGCCGGCGATGTCCTCTTCGTGGGTGACGATCACGATGGTCTGGCCTTCCGCGTGGAGCTGCTTGAAGAGCTTCATCACCTCGTCGCTGGTCCTGCTGTCAAGGTTGCCGGTGGGCTCGTCGGCGAGGAGGATGGCGGGGTTGGTGACGAGCGCCCTGGCGATCGCGACGCGCTGCCGCTGACCGCCCGAGAGCTGGTTGGGCCGGTGCTTCATGCGGTCGGCGAGCTTGACGCGTTCGAGGGACTTCTTGGCCATGGCTCGCGCGCCCCACCAGTACCTCGCGGAATAAAGGAGCGGGAGCATCACATTGCCGAGCGCGGTCATGCGGGGGAGCAGTTCAAAGCTCTGAAAGACGAACCCGATCTCCTCGTTGCGGACCTTGGAGAGTGCGCCGCTGGACATGCGGTGGGTCGGCTTGCCGGCGAGCTCGTAACTTCCCGCGGTGGGTCGGTCCAGGCAGCCCAGGATGTTCATTAGCGTGGACTTTCCCGAGCCGGAGGCGCCCATGATCGCGACGAACTCGTTGCGCTGGATGTCCAGATCGACGCCGGCGAGCGCGTGGACCTTCTCGCCGCCGATGCGATAGACCTTGGTGAGGCCGCGGATGCGGATGGCCGGTGAGGTCGTCGGCGCGGTCATGGAGGGCCCCCGCTGGGCGTCCTGGCGTCGGATCCGCCCCGTTCCTCACCGGGCTTTTCCTCCGGCTTGGCGGGCGGCTTGCCACCGGTCTCTCCGGCGGGTTCGTCGATCTTCTCCCGGACGGCCTGATCGGCTTTGAGGCCGATGAGGGAGCGATACGGACCGACGATGATGGTCTCATCCCCGGTGAGGCCGGCGAGAACGACGGTGTCGGTGAGGTCGCTGGAGCCGACGGTGACGGGCAACGGGACTGCTTTGCCATCCTTGACGACGAA
>JBIKTT010000388.1:0-3368 GCA_044347925.1 Phycisphaerales bacterium | reverse complement strand
CGTTGGCCGGAGGAGCGTTGGAGACCGAGCCGTACAGCTGGATCTCGCCGATCTGAAGGAACGTGTCGCCCAACGAAGGACCGAACTCGATGCGGTACCGCGTGTAGGCGGTCGTGTTGGCGAAGCGGAGGTCCTGTTCCTGGAAATTCGCGAACGAGCTTTCCAGATCGCGACGGCCGAGCTCGGTGAAGCTGACGCCGTCGTTGGAGCCAAAGACCGCGACATAGGAAGGAGTGCGGCCGGGGAAAGCCGCATCGTCGCCGGCACCGAAGAGATCGAATCCGGTGACGACGCTCGCGCCAACGCCCGGGGTGACATCGATGACGGTCGGGCCGAGATCGCCGCTGAAGATGCCGAGCTTGGTGTTCAGACGGTTGTCGAAGAGGCTGCCGGGGCCCTCGTTATTGGGGCTTGAGGCGCCGGCGGTGTAGGTCACGGTGAAGGCGTCGCCGGGGGTGAGGATGTCGGTGCCGGTCACAAGCTGGACCTCGCCGACCTGCATGCTGTTGGCGGCGTTGGAGTTCCGCACGGTCGGGAACGTGACGCGGTAGTACGTGTACGAGGTCGAGTTGTTGAAGCTCACCTGATCCAGACCGAAGCGGGCCGTGGGCGGATTGAGCGCGCCCTGGGCGACCAGCACGAAGTTCACGCCGTCGTCGCTGCCCTCAAGGAGGAAGGACGTTGGGTCACGCTCCGGAGCGTCGTTCGCCGTGACGATGATGAGCCCGCGGACGACATCGGTCCGCGACGCGAGGACGGTGAAACCGGTGCCGATCTCGTCGAAGTTGAGATACTTGGTGCCGCCGAGGTTGTCGAGCACCTTGCTGGGGTCTTCAGCTCCCGGGTGATTCTCGGAGGAACCCGTGACAGGGTCTCCGGGAGAGGTGACATCCTGCGCGGCGGCGGAGGCCGCCATGCCCGCAAGGGCGATGATGAGCGCGATCGGGGACAGTGACTCTTTACGCATCGGAACACTTCCTTTCCTGGACGAACGAAAATCGTCCGGACCTCTCGGGACCGCGTCGACAGACGCGACCCTCCACGACTGCTCGGCAAGAACCACCAACGAAGCGCGAGCCATGGTGCTTCGCGCGGAAACCGCTCATCGGGTTCCGCTTGCCATGCTACAGAAAACGCTTTCAACGCGTCAAACGAATTGGAGTTTCCGAGCTTTGCTCACTATGTGGGAACGATCATCGCCGCGCGTTGTAAATCTGCTACATCAGCTTCAGCCGGCGACGATGTTCACCAGTCGCCCCGGGACAACGATGATCTTCTTCACCGCTTTGCCCGCCAGGGCTTTCTGCACCTCGGCGTTTGCGAGGGTCATTTCCTCGATGGCTTTGGGTTCGGCGTCGCTGGGAACGGTGACCTTGCAGCGGACCTTGCCCTGAATCTGGACGGCGAGTTCGACCTCGTCGTCGCGGAGCATGGCCGGATCGACCGCAGGCCACGCTTCCAGGGAGATCAGCGTCTGGTTGCCGAGCTTGCTCCAGACCTCCTCCGCGAGGTGGGGCGCGAAGGGAGCGAGCGCGAGCATGAATCGTTCGAGCTGATCCTTGTGGAGCGCGGTCGACCCCACGGCGTTGACGAACTCGATCAGAGAGGCGATGGCGGTGTTGAAGGAAAGCCGCTCGATGTCAGTTCCGACCTTGGCGATGACGCGGTGGATCTGCTTCTCCACCGTCACGTCACGTTCCGCGGCCGTGCGCACGGCGCCGGTCTTCTCGTCGACCGCCACGCGCCAGGCGCGGGCGAGGAACCGGGCCAGTCCGGTGATGTCGCGGGGGTTCCAGGGCTTGCTGGCTTCCAGCGGGCCCATGTACATCTCGTAGAGGCGGAAGGTGTCGGCGCCGAACTCGGCGATGACGTCGTCGGGGTTGACGACGTTCTTGTAGCGTTTGGACATCTTGGTGACGACGGGCGTGACCGGCTCGCCCGTGGCGATGAGCTGGTAGACGCCTTCGGACACCTCTTGGACCTCGTCCACCGGAACGATGGTCTTGTCCGCTCGCTGATAAGCGAAGCTGGTGATGAGGCCCTGATGGAAGAGCTTCTGGAACGGCTCGGGGGTCGAGAGGTACCCCATGTCGTAAAGCACGTTGTGCCAGAAGCGGGAGTACATGAGATGGCCGACGGCGTGCTCGGAACCGCCCATGTACAGGTCGACGCCGCCGGGCTGACCGTTTCCGCCCATCCAGTATCGGTCGGCTTCGGAAGCGACCATCGCGCGGTCGTTGCGGGGGTCGCAGTAGCGAACGGCGTACCACGAGCTGCCAGCGCTGCCGGGCATGGTGTTGGCTTCACGGCGGACCCTGGTCGAGGGCGGCAGCACCGCGGGATCGACGCCCGCTTCGCGGGCGGTGGTATTGACCCACTCACGGACCTTGCCCAGGAGCGGGAGCGGGTCCTCGCTCTCGACGGGGGCGTAGTCGGCGAGTTCGGGGAGCATGACTGGGAGGGCTTTCTCGCCGACGGGGTACGCCGCACCGTCCTCGGTGAAGACCATCGGGAAAGGCTCGCCCCAGTAGCGCTGGCGACTGAAGGTCCAGTCGCGGAACTTGTAATTGACCCGGCGGCGGCCGAGAGCTTTCTTCTCAAGCCAGCCGACAATCGCGGCTTTGGCTTGCTCCACGGTCAGGCCGTTGAGGGAGATCTCGCGGTTGGAGGAATTGGCGAGCACACCGACGTTGCCGGTGGCGACAAAGGCGTCTCCGGAAGCGTCGAAGAACGCGGCCCTCGCGAACCGATCGACGAAATCCTCGAACCCGGCGAACTTCATTTCGGCGATCGCGTCGAGCCAGACGATCCGGGTCGCGCCGCGACGCTCACCGATCGCACCCGGGCGCTCGGTCGGACGGCCTGACGGGATGAGCACGGCGGTGCCGTCGGTGTCTCCGCGGCGGCGCGTGGTGACCAGTTCGAGCGCGGCTTGCATGTCGTGCGGAAAGACCGACGAGGTGACGCAGCCGAGGAAGTCGGCGAGAGCCCCCTGCCAGCGTTCGGCGGTGCGGACGTTCTCAGGGGCGTGCTCGGCAAAATAGGCCATCGCCGAACGGGTCTGGTCGTACACGACGTCCCGGATCGGCAGGCGGAACGCTTTGGCGAACTCGTAGTCGCGTTCGTCGTGGGCGGGCACGGCCATAATCGCGCCGGTGCCGTAGCCCATCAGCACGTAGTCCGCGATCCAGACGGGGATCTTCTCGCCCGTCGCGGGGTTGAGCGCGTGGAGGCCGGTGGGCACGCCGGTCTTCTTCTTGTTCTCCATCCGCTCG
This sequence comes from Phycisphaerales bacterium, assembly GCA_044347925.1. GTDB lineage: Bacteria > Planctomycetota > Phycisphaerae > Phycisphaerales > UBA1924 > UBA2396. The sequence goes on along the minus strand of JBIKTT010000388.1, from coordinate 93 downwards.
ATGTCGGAGAGATTGCGGGCACGTTCGACGTACGCCCGGACGGCCGGGTCGGCGGCGACAGACGCCACCAGCGGGTGCTCGGGCGCGATCACC
>JBIKTT010000387.1:0-3375 GCA_044347925.1 Phycisphaerales bacterium | reverse complement strand
TCGCCTACGACGCGACCAAGGTCCGTCTCGTTGAAGCGTGGAAGGGCGACTTCCTCGACGCCACCGGCGCATGGAAGAGCCGCGGCGGCAGCATCACCGGAGGCCAGGGCAATCTCATCTGGTCCGCTCCCAAGGGTTCGGCGATCGTCGTCGGAAGCGAAGCCCCCGCCACCTGGCCCGAAGCGGGCGGCGGCGAAGCCGGCCTCAGCTTCGGCGGATACCTGCTTGACGAAGCCGGCGTGCCGACCTTCCGCTCGACGATGAAGAGCGGTGACCTCACGCTCTCGATCACCGAACGCGTCACGCCCGGTCCTGCGGGTGAAGCCGCATTCACCCGCGTCATCGGCGTGAGCGGTGCGAAGGGCAAAGCGTTCTGGATCAACGCGGGCACCGGAACGATCATCCCGACGTGCCGAACCCCGATCCAGACCAAGACCGTCGACGGGCAGACCTGGATCCGCGTGCTTTCCTTCGAGGATCAGGTCGAAGTCACGATGGCGGTGACGCCGTAAGGGCACGTGGCGGGGTCTGAAGGGCTTTGGGCTGCAGATTCCTGGTTTCCGATCTCAGATTTCAAATTTCGAATTTCAGATCTCAAATTTCAAATCCCAAATCCCAAATCCCAAATTTCAAATTTCAAATTTCAAATTTCAACGACCTGATTCAACCCGCGAGCTCACCATGCACATTCGCGCCGCACTCTTTGCTCTGTCCCTTGCTCTGCCGGTCTTCGCCCAGCCGGGCGAGCCGATCGCTCAGCCCGGGACGCAGCCCGCCAACCCGCCGATCATCATCCGCAACGTCGAGTACACAAAGCTCGCGACGCGCGAGGAAACCGAGCGGCGGATGCTCGACCTGCTCTCGCCCTCGCGGGCCAAGTGGGGCACCTGGTACGGCATGGGCTCCTTCGAGGGCGGCATCGGCTCCATCAAGAACGCCAAGCCGCCGGAAGACGAGCTCAAGAACATGGCCGCCGGCGGGCCGGGCCCGGACCTCAAAGCCGAGTACACGGCCAAGGGCGGGGCCAAAGCCGGCTGGAAGCCGCTTGGCAGCAAGGTCGGCGAGGTCGTCAACTTTCTCGCCTTCACGCCGAACAACCTGCAGAGCAACGTCACGGGGTACATCTATACGACGGTCACGGCCGACAAAGCCATGACGCTCGATGTCACGATGGGCTCGGACGACGGCTTGCGGTTCTGGCTGAACGGCCGGCTTCTCTTGGACGCGGACGGGCCGAACAGCCTGGACCCCGAGCGTCACCAGCTTCGCCTTGACCTCAAGAAGGGCGTGAACCACGTCTTCGTCAAGGTCACGCAGGGGCAGGTCGGCTGGGAGTATCAGCTCAACGCGGGCGCGGTGCTTGACCCCAGCACCCGCCAGCTTCTCGACTACCACCTCGACGTGGACTTCCCCCCCACCGCCGAAGCCGAGTACTACCGGTCGTTCCCGATCCTGCTGCCGCCGAGCGTGGTGCTCGAAGCCGGCGGCGTGGATGTCATGCCCGACGGCCGCCCGATCGTGAGCACCCGCCGCGGGGACGTGTACATCATCGGCAACGCCTACGCCGAGCCGCCCTTGGAGTGCACCTTTGTTCGCTACGCCGAGGGCTTGCACGAGCCGCTCGGCCTTCGCGTCCGCAAGGAGCAGTTCGAGGGTCGCGACGTGGTCGCGGTGTACTGCGTGCAGCGTGGCGAGCTCACCCGCATGATCGATCTCGACGGGGACGACCGCGCCGACCTGTTCCAGACCGTGACCGACGGCTGGGGCGTCTCGGGGAACTACCACGAGTTCGCGTTCGGGCCCAAGTTCGGCCCCGACGGCAAAGCGTGGATCACGCTCAACGTGGGATTCTGCGACGCGCTCGGGAAGAGCATCGTTCCGTGGCGCGGCTGGTCGCTGACGACGGACGTGAACGACCCGTCCGGCAAGCTCGAGCCGATTTCCTCCGGGTTGCGTTCGCCCAACGGCATCGGGTTCTGGAGCGACGGGCAGGCGTTCTACCTCGACAACCAAGGTGACTACGTCGGGACCAACCGCCTCGCTCCGATGTACAAGGGCGGCTGGAACGGGCACCCCGCTGGCCTGCGCTGGCGCGAGGATTACACCAAGGAAATGGACAACCCGAAGAACTACCCCAAGCTCACGCCCGCGGCGGTCTGGTTCCCGTACAAGAAGATGGGGCAGTCCTCGGCGGACTTTGTGATGTCGACGCCCGCGGACGGCGCGACGCCCGGCACCTTCGGGCCCTTCGACGGCCAGGGCTGGGTGGGTGACCAGACGCTTTGCATGGTGATGCGGGTGACGCTTGAGAAGATCAACGGCGTGTACCAGGGAGCGTGCTATCCGTTCCGAAGCGGGCTTCAGTGCGGCGTGAACCGTCTCGCGTGGGGCAAGGACGGGTCGCTCTTCGTCGGCCAGACGGACCGCGGGTGGGGCTCGATCGGCCGGGCGCGGTACGGCTTGGAGCGGATCAAGTTCACCGGCAAGGTCCCCTTCGAGATGAAGGAGATCAAGGTCCGCAAGGACGGGTTTGACGTGGAGTTCACGGCGGATGTGGACCCCAAGACGGCCGGCGACGCGGCTTCGTACTCCTGCGTGTCGTACACCTATGAGTACCACGCGAAGTATGGGTCGGACGAGATGGAGACGAAGAAGCCCGGGGTGACCAAAGCCGAGGTGATCGGCCCGCGCACCGTCCGCCTGACGATCGACGGGATGCGAGCGGGCGGCATGGGATACGTCCACGAAATCACGGGGCTTGGCGTGCGGGACAAGTCCGGGGCCGCGATGCTCCACACCACCGCGTACTACACCGTGCAGGTGCTCCCCGAGTAATCACGGGGAGATGCACAGAATCGAGCCGACTTGACTCCCTGTGGATTTCGCTACAGTTGAACGTGCCCTCCGAGACACCCCGACCTTCGTTTCACGCCGCTTTGAGTGCGCACGTCGATGCCGTGGCGGCGGCGACGCGCTGTGTCGAGCAGGTGATCCGGTCCGCGGCGGGCTCGCCGATCGACGTCGTCTTTCTCTTCATCGCGGGCGATCACATCGCTCAGGCGGAAGCGGTGGCGACGGTGGTCCGTGAGCGGCTGGCGCCCAGGCACCTGATCGGCACGTCCTCCGAAGGCGTGGTCGGTGGAGCCGTGGAGGTCGAGGGAGCCGCGGCGGTCTCGATGCTGGCGATGACGCTCCCGGGCGTCAAGATCCACACCTTCACGGATTCGGACATCCCGCCGATCCCGGACGACCTGGACGCGGATTCGATCGCGAGCCTGTCGCAGGGGATCGGCGCTGGGCCCGACACGAAAGCGACCTTTCTGTTCGTCGACTCCTTCAGCGTGCCGATGGTGCGCCTCATGCCGGCGCTGAACC
>JBIKTT010000386.1:0-3396 GCA_044347925.1 Phycisphaerales bacterium | reverse complement strand
CGGCCTGCAGATCGCGCTCGTCCATCCAGACACCTTCCGTCATGAAGTACGCAGGCGTTGGCCATGAGTCCCAGATACTCGGCCCGCCCTGAGGCTGAAACTCGGGCTTGAGCGGGCACCGCATCGAATGGTTCCACTGACCGTTCGACCACTCATCGGGGAAGAGAAACGCCCACGTGCCGCTACGCAACCCGGGCCGCCCGCCCCAACCCACGGTCCCGACCCCCGGCCACTCCATCTCTTGCCGCTGGTACGGGCCGAAAGGGAGTGCCCCGCGGAACGACGCCGAATACGTCTCCAGGATCAGTCCCGCGTTCCTTATATTCGCATCGCAGGACAACTTGATAGTCAGTCTCCGAGCCTTGCCGAACGCCGGAATCGCCAGCGAGATCAGAATCGTCAGAATTGCAAGACAGATGAGCACCTCGATCAATGTAAATCCCGAATGCCGAAGCTCACAAATGTGCCGACGTGCCGATGCGGAATAGCTTTGTGCCGCGACTTGCATGTGTGCTACTTTTCGCTTGACAGACAGACTAGGGGGGGTATTCTGCCATTGAAGGAGTATACCGATGAAAAACGTGATGGGTGCGATTATTCTGGCGGGTTGTGCGGCAATGCCCTTTGGGATCCTCGCGCAGACTGGTCAACCGGGAGGAGGGGTGCCGTTGCCGTGCTGGGTGCCGACCGAGCAGAACCACACGTGCACCTTGGTGGGTGCCAATTGCGCTGGAGTCTGGTGCAAGTGCCCCGGACGTATTCGCTGCGCACCCGCAGCGACGGGCGGTCGCACGCTTGCGCCGTATGTCGCGGTTACTGTCTGTTGTGAGGATTGGATCGGAGCCGCCGGGACATGCGCAGGCACGACTTTCTGCGTTGGCGGGGCACCTGTCGTTCCACAGGCGTGCGTCTGCACCGTCACGATATCGAGCCAAACCTGTCCGGGCACTTGCCCGTGAAAAACCTCACCCTAGTTTGCGTTGCGTCTTGGATTTCATGTGTTTCCGTCGCGGATGATCGGCTTGATCGTCTTTCGTCTGCCTACACCGCCATGCACGGTGTCAGCTTTATCTTTGAAGTGCCGAACCAGCCTCAAGGTCGCCGGCACTATGTGGATTTCACACTCTCTCCAGACGGGAACTACGCCGAGAAGCACTACATTCAGCACCAGAGTCCGTTCGGTGAAGGATGGCAGAAGCATGCGAAGCACATCGCGTACTTTGACGGCGATCTCCTGCGTCAGACCGAGTCTGGCGGAAGCCGCGAGTACACAGAGATACCGTTCGCCGAGATTGCGAAGAACGCACCCGGCCCGCGCCAGTGGGCCTACTGCCCTGGACCTGTCGTTCCACAGATGGTGGCGTGGTTCCGCAGTGCGAGCGACCTTCTGATTGTTGAAGCAGACGGGGTGACGACTGCCTCGATGAATCAAGGAAGTTTCTCGCTTTCATGGGATTCGTCGTACCGTGTCACACGACTCGTGTACGGCGACCTTTCAAAGGACTACGCAAAGTACGAGTTCACAAACTTCAAGCCCATCATTCCCGGCGCGCCGGAACTGCCAAGCAACCGTATCGACGACCTCTACTTCGCGACCGGGCGACAGACTCCGTATCGGATGAATGTCATGGCCACGATCGAGTACAAGCCAAAGGTTGACCTGCAGAACGCTTTGAAGTTCGACGCAGCGGCGATGGATCTGTTGAAGTACGATCCAGAAACCGGTGACGTCAGGTTTCCAGACGGGCGACTCCTCTACAATCGAAAGGACTTCGAGGCCAGTCTCGACGATTCATCATGGTGGAAGACGCTCCGCCCCTGGGCGTTCGGCGCACTCGGGATCGGCGTCGTGGTCGGGGCCTTCTTCACGATCCGCCGCCTGCGTGCCGGATAGGAGGGTCCGATGAAGTGGATCGGGTTCATCCTTCGTTATGGTTGCGGCAGTGTGCTTCTCTACGCCGCGGTTTCCAAGCTCTTCGATTCGGTCGCGGGCGAAACCGGTCTTGATCGGTTCATCGCTATCATCGGGTCGCACGGCCTCGTTCCCAAAGCCTGGGCGTCAACCGTGGCGATCGGCGTTCTCGCAGTCGAAATCGTCGTCGGTGTCCTGCTTCTGCTCCCCAAACCTCCCAAGGCAGCCGGCTGGGCCGGCGTCGGGCTCCTGACATCGTTCTCGATCTATCTCGCCTTGGTCTACCGCCACCAAGGCAACGTGGACTGCGGCTGCCTCGGGCGCGTGACCTCGGGAGACCTTGGCAACGCGATCTGGAGAAACCTGGCACTCACGCTTGCGGCGGGCTTCTGGGTGTTCCTCCCTGCGAAGACGCGGTCATCCAGGCTCACGCCTCGGGTGACGACGGCATAGCCCCGGAGAGGTCTATCCTCCCCGCATGTCCAAAGCCGCTTCGCGATCCAACGGCCTCACCTACGCCTCTTCCGGCGTCGACATCCATGAGAAGGACTCCTTCACCGAGTCCCTCGCGTCCGTCATGAAGCGGACGTACGGACCGCGGGTGATCCCCAACCCGGGCGGGTTCGCGGGGCTCTTCCGCTTGGACTACAAGAAGTCGCTTTTCGCCCGCAACTACAAAGATCCGGTCCTCGTCGCGTGCGCCGACGGCGTGGGGACCAAGGTCAAGCTCGCGGCCGAACTGGGGATCTTCAACACCGTCGGCATCGACCTGGTCGCGATGAACGTCAACGACCTGATCGTGCAGGGCGCCGAGCCCCTCTTCTTCCTCGACTACATCGCCGTACCGACCGTCGACAAAGCCATGCTCGGGAGCATCATCGAGGGGATCGCCGAAGGGTGCAAGCAGTCCGGCTGTGCGCTGCTCGGCGGCGAGACCGCCAACATGCCCGATGTCTACGGCAAGGGGGATTTCGACCTCGCGGGGTTCTGCGTCGGCGTCGTCGAGCTCAAGCGGGCGATGAACCCCACCCGCGTCTCGCCCGGAGACGTCGTCCTCGGCCTGGCTTCGTCGGGGATTCACTCCAACGGCTACAGCCTCGTCCGCAAGGTCGTGAAGCACGCGAACCTCGAACTCGGCCGCGTCTACGACGACGTCCTGCCTCTTCAGAGCCCGACGCGCAAGCGAGGGGGAACACGCACTGGCTCGCGAAACAGCAAAGCCGCTTCCCGCACGCCCACCCTCGGCGAAGTCCTCCTCACCCCGACCCGCATCTACGCGAACTCGATCGTCAAGCTCCAGAGCGGGTACAAGGTCAAGAACGTCATCTCCGGGATGGCCCACATCACCGGGTCGGGCCTCGCCGACAACCTCGTCCGCTCCATCCCCCCCGGCTGCGACGCCGTCATCGACCGCTCGTCGTGGCCCGTCCCCCCGGTCTTTACGTTCCTCCAGAAGCACGGAGCGATCGACGACGCCGAGATGA
>JBIKTT010000017.1:0-11650 GCA_044347925.1 Phycisphaerales bacterium | reverse complement strand
CCGCCGACGATCGTCGCGGCGATGCGGCCCTTGACCTTGCGGCCGTCGAAGGGCGTGTTCTTCGAGCGGCTGGTGAGGTCGGCGGCGCGGATGGTCCAGGACGATTCGGGATCGATGACGGTGACGTCGGCGGGGCCGCCGACCTTGAGCATGCCGAGGCCGCACGCATCAAGGTTGCAGAGGCGGGCCGGCTCGATGGTCATCATCGCGATGAGGCGCTTCCAGGAGACGGCTTTGGTCGCGATGAGGGCTTCGATGTAGAGCGGGAGGGCGGTTTCGAGGCCGACCATGCCCATCGGAGCTTCCTCGAAAGGGAGGGCTTTCTCATCAGCGGCGTGCGGCGCGTGGTCGGTGGCGAGGACGGTGACGACGCCGTCGGCGACGGCCTGGCGGAGGGCTTCCACGTCCTTTTTCTCGCGGAGGGGCGGATTGACCTTGGCGAGGGTGTTGTAGCTGCCGCGGCCGGAGGTGCTCGGCTTTTCGATCTCGTCGCAGGTGAGGAGCAGGTGGTGCGGGGAAGCTTCGCCGGTGATGAGGGCGCGGGCTTCCTTGGAGTCGCGGACGCGGGCCATGATCTCGCAGGTGCCGGCGGAAGAGATGTGCTGGACGTGGTAACGGCAGCCGATGTTGCGGGCGAGACGGGCGTCGCGTTCGACGATGATCTCTTCGGCGACGCGGGGCCAGCCGCCCAGGCCAAGGCGCACGGCGAGGGCACCGGCGTGCATGGCGGCACCTTTGGTAAGCGTGGGGTCCTGGCAGTGCTGCATGAACGTCATGCCGGTCTGCTTGACCTGCGTCAGCACGCGGTTCATGACGCCGGCGGAAGCGATGGCGTCGCCGTCATCGGAGAACGCGACGGCGCCGGCTTTGGCGCAAAGCTGGATCTCGGCGGGCTCATCGCCGCGGCGGGACTTGGTGCCGGCGGCGACGGGGAAGACGCGGCAAGCGGGGCCGGCGTGCAGCGCGGCGGCCGCGCGGTCGAGGACAAACCGGACGAGCTCGGGGGTGTCCAGGGCCGGAGCGGTGTTGGGCATGCAGCAGACGGTGGTGAAGCCTCCGCGGACGGCGGCTGCGGCTCCGGTCGCGATGGTCTCCTTGTGCTCGTGGCCGGGCTCGCGGAGATGGACGTGCGGGTCGATCAGGCCCGGGGTGACGAGGCAGCCATCGGCGTTGATGACCTGGTCGGCGGGCGTGGAGGAGAGCCGTTTGCCGATCTCGGCGACCTTGCCGTCCACGATCGCGACGTCACAGACCTTGTCGAGGCCGGAAGCGGGGTCGAGGACCCGTCCGTTCTGGATCAGGAGGCGGGCGGGACGGTCGGCGCGGGTGGAGGGTGAGGGCATCGGCGGGAGGATATTCCGGCGGAAGGTGCCTAATGTTGCCCCACGGCAGCCAGCGACGCTTTGCGGCGAAACTGGCGGGACCGGGGTGTAGCGCAGCTTGGTAGCGCGTTTGACTGGGGGTCAAAAGGTCGTGGGTTCAAATCCCGCCACCCCGATTTTGAAGGCTTGATGGCCCTGGCAAGTGCCAGGGCCATCTGCATTCATGGTCGGTGCAACCACGTACCGTCACGCCGAGTGTGGCTAGCAAAACGCCCGCGGTCGCTGACCTTCGGGCGCTGTCGCTTTGGTCTTTGTGGGCCCCTCGATTGAGCCTTTGGGCTCGAGCTCTGCCGCAGCCCTTGGCAGAGGGGCCGGGTTCCGTAGACCAAAAATTTTGTCGAAATCGTGAAGTCCCGCCCACTGCGGCGTCGCTTGGAGGCTGGAGATCGGGCTTGCCTGGCCATTGTGTGGTCCGAGCGGGCTTGGAGACGTATTCAAGAGTGGAGCAGTGCTATGCGTATGCGAGCGGGCTATTCGCCCATCTGTGTCGTTCGTCCGACCCCCGTCATGTGCCTTGCGGCTGCTGCCGGATTGATGACGATGGTCTCGGGCGTATCAGCCCAATCCATCACGAGCATCGGCATGCCGCCGGGCGGCTCATTCTCCAGTGCGAACGCCGTGAGTGCCAATGGCTCCGTCGTCGCTGCCACCATTGATATGACGAGTGCCTATCGCTGGACATCGTCTGGGCTGGTCAGTATCGGCCTGCTCCCGGGTGCCTACGCGACCTCGGCGGAGGACATCAGTTCCGACGGGTCGGTGATCGTCGGCAGCGTGTTCTTCGATTCTCCGGAAGAGACGGTCCGTGCGCATCGCTGGACATCCTCCGGGGGCATGCAGGACCTGGGGCTGCCTGCCGGCGGCGTGGCTTCGGTTGGCACTGGCGTCAGCGGCGACGGCAACGTTGTGACGGGATACTCGTTCGACGCTGACTTCAACACAACGGCGTTTCGCTGGACCAGCGGAGGCGGCATGCAGTCCATCGGCACGCTTCCCGGTGGGACAACCTCCGAGGGACGCAAAGTCAGCCGCGATGGAAGCACGATCATCGGTATCGCGGGCACGCCCCAGGGCGACCGCGCCATCGCGTGGACCGAGTCCGACGGCATGCAGAGCCTGGGCCTGCTCTCGCCCGACGATAGCGGGTCGAGCGCGTGGGGTGTAAACGCCAACGGCACCATCGTCGCGGGCTCCAGCGGCAGCAACGCGGTCATCTGGGTCAACGGCGTGGTCCAGAACATCGGCATGCTCTCCGGCGCTACAAATGCCATCGCCTACACGTTGAGCGACGATGGATCTCTCGTTGGCGGGTACAGCTTCTTCGGCCATGATGCGACGGCCACGCTCTGGTCGCAGGCGCTGGGCACTGTCGATCTCAACACCTATCTCCCGACGATCGGCGTTGACCTCACCGGCTGGGAGCTTGACTACACGCGTGACATCTCCGCCGACGGCACGACCATCATCGGCGACGGTCTATTCAACGGCGAGCTCCGCAGCTGGGTCGTCACGATCCCATCCCCGGGCCCGGTCGCGCTCCTCGGCCTGAGCGGGCTGTTGGCCGCGCGTCGTCGCCGCTGAGTTGGCACCGAGTCCTCGCTTGGGTCCTCCCACTGGGCACTGGTGCTCGGCACCGGCGTGGGTTCATCAAGCTCTCTCACCCATGTGGATCCTTCAAACCACCCGCGACCCCGGCAGTCAACACGCCGGGATCGCTTTCAATCAGGGATCTGCCATCTTGTAGTGGCCTGACGCAACTTCGATACACTTCACGCTATGGTCTCGCACGACTCCTCACCCAACCCGGGCCCCTCATCAACGACACCGCCCGCATCCCCTCAGGCGGACGCGACGATCCTGATGGTTGCGGCGGCAAACGGGGACAAGCTCGCGGCGGAGCGGTTGTTGCCCCTGGTGTACGAGCAGTTGCGCAAGGCCGCGCAGATCAGTATGCAGAGCGAACGCACCGGGCACACGCTCACGGCGACGGCGCTCGTTCATGAAGCGTACTTGAAACTGGCTGGGGCGCGTGAGGTGCCCTGGGCGGGGCGCGGACACTTTTACGCTGCGGCGGCGGAAGCGATGCGGCAGATCCTGCTCGATCACGCCAAGGGACGCATGCGGCTGAAGCGCGGGGGAGTGCCTGATGGAGAAGGTGGACGGATTCAGCGTGTCACCGACTTCAAGGATGTCGCCGGGCTGTCGCAGCAGGAGCCCGAAGAAATCGTGAGGTTCGATGAGCTGGTTCGACGCTTGGAGGCTGAGTCCCCTGACGGCGCGGCCATTGTGCGGCTGCGGTTCTTCGCGGGGCTCGGTGTCGAGCAGACGGCCCAGGTGCTGGGGCTCTCGACCAGCACCGTCGATCGACGTTGGGCGTTCGCGCGGGCGTGGCTGTTTCAACGCTTGCATGAGCAGGCATGAAGGACTGACATTATGGCCGGGAAGCTGCAAGAGATCTTTGAGCATGTGATCGACCTCGAGCGGGCCCAGCGTGAGGCGTATCTCGCCAGTGCGTGCGGCAACGATGCGGCGTTGCGGGCGGAGGTGGAGGCGCTGCTCCGTGCGCACGATGGCGCGGCGAATTTCATGGCGTCGCCCACGGCGGGCGTCCTCGTCGAAGCGACCCCCACCGCTGACTCCGCGGCGGCCGCCACCCTCGCCCCCACCACCGCGCCCATCCGCGAAAGCCCGGGCACCCGGATCGGTCCATACAAGCTGCTGCAACTGATCGGCGAGGGCGGCTTCGGCTCGGTCTTCATGGCCGAGCAGGAGAAGCCGGTTTCGCGCAAGGTCGCGCTCAAGATCATCAAGCTGGGTATGGACACGCGACAGGTGGTGGCCCGCTTCGAGCAGGAGCGGCAGGCCCTGGCGATGATGGACCACCCCAACATCGCGCGGGTGCTGGACGCCGGCGCGACCGACACCGGACGGCCCTTCTTCGTCATGGAGTTGGTCAAGGGCGACCCGATCGTCGAGTATTGCGACAAGAACAACCTGAGCATCGAGGATCGGCTTGAGCTGTTCGCGCAGGTCTGCAACGCCGTGCAGCACGCCCACACCAAGGGGATCATCCACCGCGACATCAAGCCCAGCAACATCCTCGTCAGCACGCAGGACGGCCGGCCGCACGCCAAGGTCATTGACTTCGGCATCGCCAAGGCCACGGCGAGCAAACTGACGGAGAAGACGCTCTTCACCGAGCACAAGGCTCTCATCGGCACGCCCGAGTACATGAGCCCCGAGCAGGCCGAGGGCAATCTCGACATCGACACCCGCACGGACGTGTACTCGCTCGGCGTGCTGCTCTATGAACTCCTCACCGGCACGACCCCGTTCACCGGCAAGGAACTCCGCTCGGCGGCGTTCGGCGAACTGCAGCGGATCATCCGCGAAGTGGAGCCGCCCAAGCCCTCCACACGCATCAGCCACAACACCGACACGCTTGCCAGCGTCGCCGCCAAGCGGCAGACCGAGCCCAAACGGTTGGGCACGCTCGTGCGCGGCGAGCTGGACTGGATCGTGATGAAGGCGCTCGAGAAGGACCGCCAGCGCCGCTACGAAACCGCGAACGGCTTGGCGGCGGACATCCGCCGGTATCTCTCGGGGGAGGCGGTCGTCGCCGCGCCGCCCAGCACCCCGTACCGATTCAAGAAGTTCGTCAAGCGGAACAAGGGCGCTGTGCTGGCGGGCGGTGCCGTGGCAGCGACGCTGATCTTGGGGCTTGCTGGCACCGCGTGGCAGGCAAGGGTGGCCAGGGGGCAGCGCGATGCGGCAGTCGCGTCGCAGATCTCGGAAGCCGAGCAACGCAAGGCGGCCGATGCCGCGCGGGCCGAGGCGGTGACGCAGGAAGCCAAGGCCAAAGCACATGAGGCCGAAGCCGTCAAGCAAGCAGCGGAAGCGAAGGTCCAGGCAGCCGAGGCGAAGAAGCAGGCCGAGATCGCCGACGCGGTGGCAACGTTTCAGACCCAAATGCTGGCGGCGGTGGATCCGAACCAACTGCCCAGGGACCCGGTGACCAACCAGCCGATGAAGGATGCCGTGACGGTCCTGCAGACGCTGCGGGCGGCGGTGAGGGCGCTCGACGGGGGCGACAGCGCCCTCAAGGACCAGCCGCTTGTGGAGGCCCGCGTGCGGGACACCATCGGCACGACGTTCTACGAGCTCGCTCGCTACGACGAAGCCGAGCCCAACCTGCGGAAGTCAGTAGCGCTCCGCCGGGCATCTCTCCCCGCAGCGCATCCGGACATTGCGGCGGGCCTGCTCAGTCTGGTGTGGCTCCTGCAAAACCAGCGCAACTACGCCGAGGCCGAGTCGCTTGCCCGCGAATCACTGGCGATCTGCCGTGCCGCGTTTCCTCCTGAGCACCCGGGCATCGCGGCCACCCTCAACAACGTGGCGCTGCTGCTGCAGGACCAGAGCAAACTCGATGAGGCCGAGCCGCTCTTCCGCGAAGTGTTGGCGATCAGGCGAGCCGTTCACCCAGCCGGGGACCCGCAAATCGCTCGCGCCCTTGACAACCTCGCGAAACTCCTGCAGATGCGAGGAAAGATCGACGAAGCCGAACCGCTCCAGCGCGAAGCGTTGGCGATCCGCCGCGCGGCGTTCCCCGTGGGGCATCCGGAGGTCGGCATGGGCCTCAACAACCTCGCGCTGGTCCTGTTCGACCAGAACAAGCGCGCGGAGGCCGAGTCGCTTTTCCGCGAATCGGTGGCGATTTACCGTGCCAGCCTCCCTGCCGGGCACCCGAGGATCTCCGATGGCCTGAACAACCTCGCGACGGTACTGCAGGTCCGAAGCGAGTTCGCCGAGGCCGAAACTCTGTTCCGCGAGGCGATGGCGATCCGCCGCGCGGCGCTTCCCGCTCGGCATCCGGACATCGCCGTGACCCTGAGCAACCTTGCGTCGCTCCTGCAGATCCAGAACAGAATCGCCGAGGCGGAGCCTCTCCGCCGTGAAGCGGTCGAGATATGGCGGGCCGCCCTGCCCGCTCGGCACCCGAACATCGTCTCCGGCCTGAACAACCTCGCGTTGGTCCTGCAGACCCTGAACAAGTTCGATGAGGCCGAGGCGTTGTACCGCGAAGCGATGGAGATCGATCGCGCATCCAACCCCGAAGGGCACCCGGACATGGCCAACGCCATGAGCCACTTCGCGAGGCTTTTGCAGGACCAGAACAGACTCAACGAGGCCGAACCGCTCCTCCGCGAAGCGCTGGAGATCCGCCAAAGGTCCTTCCCCGCCGGGCACATGCAGATCGCGCTTGGGCTCAGCAACTTGGCGCGCGTTCAACACGCGCTCGGCAAGACCGCCGAAGCCAGAGCAGGCTGGGACCAGGCCATCACCATCGTGCGTCAGTCGTCGCCCAACGGTTCGCCGGACCTCGCCCGCCTGCTCTGGCGCTCGGGCACGGCTCGGCTCGAGAACAAGGACCTCGCAGCCGCCCTTGCCGAACTCGAAGAGGCCGTGGCGATAGCCGAGAAAGTGCTGCCCGCCGACCACCCACACCTGAAGGACTATCGGGAGACGCTGGCCAGTTGTAAGGCGGCGATGACGAAGTAGGACAAGCCTCAACCGACGGCCAAGAGGCAGGAGGCCCTCACGTCTTTCACGGTGTCAGGCGCAGAAGGAACCGCGTTTCTGGCTCCCAGAGGCGGACTCCCACCACACAAAGCTCAAACCGTGTCCTGTCACCCCGATTTGCTGAAACAAAAGCCCTTTGACGCAATCGTCGAGGGGCTTTTTCGTCGGTGCCGCGGGCCGGTCGGAGGTCACGGCTTCTTCGCGAGTTCCTGGCGGGTGGCGATGGGGACGTAGCCGATTTCGAGGCCTTTGGGTGGGGTCACGATCAGGGCCGGGTCGAGTTCGGCGAGTTTGCCGATCGTCGGCGGCGGGAGGTACTCGCGGTCCTTGGTCCACGAGCGGTGGAGTTTCTCGACCTTGAGCTGAAGGGCTTCGCGTTCTTCCTTGGTGAGGTCGGCGTTGAGGAGCGCGGGCTGGTCGGCGAAGCGGTACCAGTAGTAGGTGACGACGCTGCCGTCGCCGGGGAACGCTTGGAAGGGGCCGGCGGCCGGGCCGGGGGCTTTCCACGAGCTTTGCGGGGCATCGGGCGTTTCGTACGGCGGCTGAGGGTCTTCGACGGGCCGCTCAAAGCGGATGTCCTTGAGGCCGGTCTCGGCGGGGACCTCGTCGGGCTTGGCGGCGATCCAGCGCGGCTTCTTTCCTTCGCGGTCGAGCTTGTAGAACTCGGGGAACCAGACGACCTTTCCGCCCGGGGTCGCGCCTTGCGACATCGCTTTCGGGTCCCACTGGTAGCCGTAGGTCGTGGGGTCTGGGGCGATGGGCGTGGCGAGAGACTTCCAAGCCATGCCCTGCTTGTTCTCGTTGTCGGTGCCGTCGGCGTAGATCTGCCACGTCGAGCCGCCCTCAGGACGGAAGTGCTGGACATGCTGGGCGGCAGGGTTGATCGCGCCGGTGACGGGTTCGCCGCCGTCGAACCAAGCTTTCACGCCGTCCCAGAGCGCGGCTTTGCTGTAACTCGTGAGGCGGTGGAGCACGACAGTGCGGCCGTCATCGCCGACGGGGAAAGCCATCGGCGCGACGCGGGCGAAAGCCCGGCCCTTGGCGTCCTCGGCGAGTTTGGCGGGGACGTACTGCGTCTCCATCTGGAAGGCTTTGTTGGGATCGGAGGGCCGCGAGTCGAGGAGCAGGCCGGCGTACTTGGGGTCGGCGACGGCGGGCTCGGTCCAGAAGTAAGGCGTGAAGAAGCAGACGGGACCCTTGAACGTTTTAGTGTTCAGGAAAAGCGTCCAGCACTGGTCGCCGGTGGGGATCGGCTTCCCAGCGGTCGTGGACTTGGCTTCGGCGAGCGGTAGCGGCAGGTACCCGTAGCCAAAGAGCTCTCCGCACGTGCCTTGAGCGAGGTTCAGGCCGTCCGGCGGCCAGACGATCCAAGGGCTGAGTTGCGCGACGGCGTACTTGCCCAGCGGGTTGTCCCAGTCGCGCCCCTTGCCCGCGCCGGGGCCGTTGGCCCATGCGGAGAAGTTGACCGCGACGCCGCCCATGATGAACTTGGGGGTCTCGGTTGCGAAGCGCGTGTCGCGCCACCAGCCCAGGCCGCCCTCGATGTCGGTGTAGAGGTCCTGCGGCGGCTTGCCCTCGTATTGCGGGTGCATCCACGTCCCGAAGAGGCCGGTTTGGAAGCGTTGCCCCGGGTAGTGCTTGAGGATCGGCCACGCGGCGGCGTACAGCGAGAAACCGGCGTTGAACTGGTCCGGCACGCGCTCGGTGGAGACGAGGAGGTACCCGGCCATCTCACCGTCCTTGAGCGCCGCTCGCGGGCGGGACGGGATGGGGTGCGCGGCGGGCTTGGCTTTGGATTGCCCGAGCAGGTCGCGCATGCCCTTGCCGAGAGCATCGCCGACGAGGAAGTAGGTTTCGGCGTTTCCGAACTCGTGGTGTCCGTGGCCAGGGTTGGGCGAGTCCTCGGCTTTGCGGACGAAATCGCGTGTGGGGACGAAGGTGACGTTGCCGGCGAACTCGGGGCGTTTGGCGGCGGCGGCTTGGGCTTTGCGGAGCTGGTTCCACTCTTTGGGAGCGTCGACCCACGGTCCTGTGATCTCGCCGACGACGACGGGAAGGGTTGGAGCTTCGAACTCCTTTCGGACGTCGTTGATGAGGTTGACGAGGTTGGTTTCGTACTGCGGCACGGCTTTCTCGGGGTCGCAGCCGTCGTTCCAGCCGTGGTACCAGACGAAGCCCGCGAGCTCGTATTTGTCGGCTTTGAGGCCGGGGAAGTCCTTTCTGAGATTCGCGAGAGCTTCGCGGACCTGCTGGATCATGAGCGTGTAGTACGGCCCGGTGGTGCCGCCGGAGGAAGGGGGGCGGAAGTCGACGTACAAGCTCTTGCCGCCCCAAGCGGTCTTGATGAGCAGGACCTCGTTCTCGAGAGCGTCGCCGAGGATGTGGCCGAACTGAAGCTCGGGGCCGAAATGGTGGTCCCCGCCGTACCGCGTGAACCCGACGCCGAGCGGCCCGGCGAGGAGCGGTTCGCCCTCCCGCTGATAGCGGACCATGACGTCATCGCGGGTCGCCCACTTTCCCGACGCGTCCTTGAGGTGCTTGAAGCGTTCGCCGCCGGGAGCTTTCATGAGCGTGGCAAGGGTGCCCTTGCCGTCGTTGTAGTCCTTGCCCGCAAGGTCGAGGACGGCCTGGCCTTCCATGTTGGACTGGCCGGCGAGGATGAAGACCTTGAGCGGCTTGGGCTCATCCCCGCGAGCCCTGGCCGCGGCGGCGAGCGTGATCGCCAGCAGCAAAGCCAGCAGGGGGATGAGTTGAAGGACGGTACGGGATCGGTGCATGGATCGCTCGCTTTCGCAGCACGCCCCGGGGCGGCTGGGCGCAGTGTACCGAAAGCCGTCGCCGCATGAATCGCGACGAAAGCTCGCCTGGTACGGACGCTGGAGCGGCTCAGGCCGCGGTCACGATCGCGCGGATCGGTTCGGGCAGCTGAGCAAGGTCGTAGATCCCGTCGGGCAACGGGGCTTCATCCTCCGGAGCCGGGATCTCGACGTTCTTGAGATCAAGCGGCGGGCCGGAGACGGCGGAGTCGATCACGCGACGGAACCGACCCTCGCCGAGCATGACGAGCTTGAGCTCCGACCCGATCTTCTCCGCGCTCACGCCGAAGCCTTCGAGGCCTGCGTCATCAACGCTCTGATTCACGACGATGAATCGCTGGGGCTCGACGCGAAGGACGAACCGGTACTGCGGCGAATCGTCATCCACCAGCCAAGCCGCGTCGGCGGTGGCGATGATGTCCGTCGTGAGCTTGGGCGGGTTGTTCGTCCAGTCGTCGGCTCCGCCGCTCCGCATGGCGAAGAAGCCCAGGACGGAGACGACGCCGCCGATGATCAGCGGGATCATCCATGAGGCCGTGCCGGAGGTCATCCACGCGTAGATCCAGTGGACGCCGAACGCGGCGGCGGCGAGCAGCGCACCGAGGACGACGGCGATCACGAGGCTCAGCGTCAGCGAGACGCGGCCGTCCATGATGTCGCTATACAGGTCGAGTTCGAGTTCCGAGTGCGGGCGAGTGGAGGTGGCGAGCATGTCAGGTGCTCCTTGGTTCGACTCCCAGACCGGGACACCGCGAACTTTAGGGCGCGATCGCGAGCGGAAAAGTGCCGCCGGGAGTGGTCACCACCCGCCAGACCCGGTCCCCCCACACGACCCGGCACTCCCTTCCGGAAATCGACCGAATGACGGCTCTGGTCAGAAGACCGTCCTTCCAATCCATATCCACTTCAAACCCGCCGCGGGCACGAAGCCCGCGGACGGAGCCGGTCGGCCAGGCTTTCGGAAGAGCGGGGAGGAGTTGAATCTCGCCGGCGTGGCTTTGTACGAGCATCTCGCAGACACCGGCGGTGGCTCCGAAGTTGCCGTCGATCTGAAACGGCGGGTGGGAGACGAAGAGGTTGTCGTAGACCCCCCCGCCGCTTTCACCGTAGATCGTGCGTGTCTCGTCGACGATGTTGAGCAGACTGCGGAGCAGGGAGTGGGCGCGTTCGCCATCACCCAATCGGGCCCAGAAGTTGATCTTCCAAGCTTTGCTCCAGCCGGTGGACGCGTCGCCGCGAGCCGTCAGAGAGACGCGGGCGGCTTGGGCGAGGTCGGGGGTCGTCGCGCGGGTGATCTGCCGCCCAGGGTGGAGCCCGAAGAGATGCGAGACGTGGCGGTGCTTGTCGTTCGGGTCGTCGCGGTCGGTCTCCCACTCCTGAAGCTGGCCCCAGCGGCCGATCTTGGGCTTGAGGAGCTTGTCCCGAAGGCCCGCGATGCGGTCGCGGAAAGCCCGGTCCTCGCCGAGGATGTCGGCCGCTTCGATCGTGTTGGTGAAAAGATCGTGCACGATCATCTGGTCGTAGGTGACGCCCTCCTCCTGCGGGCCGTGCTCGGGCGACCACCCGTCGGGCGTGACAAGCGTGCCGTCCGGGCGGCGTTTGAGGTGGTCTTCCCAGAACTCGCAGACCTCCTTCATCACCGGGTACGCGGTGCGGCGGAGGTAGTCGGTGTCGCGGCCGAACGCAAAGTGCTCCCAGAGGTGCTGGGCATACCACGCGCTGCCCGGCGGGTTCCATTTCCAGAAGGAGACACCGCACGCGTTGTTCATCGTCTGAACCGTCCAGCCGCGGACCTTGCCGTACTTCTGCCGCGTGTTGCGGGCGCTGACCTCGCGGATGCTGGTGACGTAGTCGATGAACGGCCGGTGGCAG
>JBIKTT010000384.1:0-3402 GCA_044347925.1 Phycisphaerales bacterium | reverse complement strand
GGAAACGAGGGTGGGTGCGGCGAGCGCGAGGCGGATGGTCGCCGCCAGAGGAATCTGGAGGGCGAGTGGAAGCGGGCTGCCTCGGGCTTTGGCCATGACGGATGGTACTTGCGGCAGAGGCGGGTCGCGCGAGGGCGGGCGAAGCCGGGAGCGGGACGAAAAACCGCCCGCGGGAAAGGCCCGCGGGCGGTGGGTTGCGTGATCGGTGAGCGGTTCAGCGGACCGAGGAGCGGATCGGCTTGGCGCCGATGAGAGTCATGAACCGGTTCTGGTTCAGGATCGGCACGCTCGTGGACTGAGCGGACTTGTAGAACTCGTCGTACTTGGCGACTTCCTGCTCCATCTTGACGTACTGCTGAACGACCTCGAACGGCGAGCCGTCGGAGGGACGCGGGGGCAGGATGGGCTTCTCGCCCAGGAGGAGGAAGTCGACATCACCGGCGAGTTCATCGAGGCTCGCGGCACCCCAACCCTCGACGAGGGAGATGATGTCGGCCCGTTCCATCGGGGTGGCGACGCCGTCGCCGTTGGCGTCGAAGTTGCCGTAGACGACGATCTTGTACTTCTTGTTGGGGTCGTAGACCGCGTTGGAGACCACATCACCCTTGACGACGGGCGAACCCTTGGTCTCGGAGTTGATGCGGCAGGTGGCGGTCTCGGCGCCAACGTTGATCACTTCGATCGTGGCTTTGCCGCGGCGGTACTCGCCGGTGCGCTCGTCGATCTTGATCTGGGAAGCGGCGGCGTAGACGGAGAAGGTGATGCCGAGCGGAAGCTTCTGCTTGGAACCGATGTTGATGATGACCTGGCGGCCGTCGGGCGAGACGCCGACGATCTGGGCGTCGACGAGAGCTTCCTCGGCCTGGGCCGCGAGGATCTCGGCGCTCTGCTCACCGCGGAGCTTGGCGAGCTGTTCGACGATGACCAGGTTCTCGCGCTCGAGCGTGGAGATCTTGGCTTCGAGGATCTTCTGGCGAGCGGCGGCGTCGGCTTCGAGCTCACGGACGCGGGTCGTGAAGCTGCTGCTGGCTTCGTCGACACCGGAGCGGTACTGCTTGAGCTCGCCCTCGTAGGCGGCGATCGAAGTCTTGAGGCGGCCGTTCTCTTCGTTGAGAGCCTTCAGCGTGTCGGCCACGGTGGCTTTGGTGCGTTCGAGCTCGTCGATGGCATCCTTGCGGGCCTTGTCGGCGGCTTCGGAGCCGGCGGTGAGGGTCTTGATCTGCTCATCGCGAGAGGCGAGGGCGCCCACGAGGGAGCCGCCTTCGCCGGCGAGAGCGGCTTTGACCTTGGCGTCAAACTCGTCGAACTTGGTGTTCTCGGCGCCGGTGGTCGAGCGCATGATGCCGGAGACGCGGTCGCGCATGTACGCGACGAGCGACTTGTTGGCTTTGCGGGCGTCGGCTTGGAGCGCGAGGATCTCGCCGTCCTTGCGCTCGTTGTCGGTGATGAACGGCGTCGTGTCGTTCTTCATCCGGTTGTACTCTTCCTTCTGGGCGTTGTACTTCCCGAAGAAGATCGCGGTGAAGACGAACAAAGCGAGCGTGGTCAGGCTCAAGAGAGTGATCGCCACGCCGACACCAACACTCGAACTGGTCTTGCCAGCCATGCAAGGCCTCCAAAGACAATCGGACCGGACACTCCATCATCCCGCCGGAATCGTCCGGCCGGGCCCCGCCACTCCCCGCTTCCTTCCCGCCACCCCTCTCGGCCCACCGCGCCCACCGCCAGGCACCGACTCGAGCACCCATTCCCCATGGGCCATCTCTGGTCGCAATCTGTTCGGATCGTCGCAGCTTCCCGCAGGGGCGGGCACTATCGCAGATCCGAGGGCCGACGTCAAACGGTGGGCGAGGAGGATACGCCTGCAAACGCAGATTTGATCCCAAAATCCTCAAGGCACCTTCCGACCCTATGCCTTACATAAACCTATCGCGTCACATGCGCTCCACGATGGGCAAGCCGAGTGTCGTCAGACCGTCGGCGAGCAGGCGGCTCGCGACGCTGCAAAGCCTGAGGCGGCTTGCTCGCGCTTCGGGCGTCTCTGCGGTCAGGATCGGGCAGTTGGTGTAGAAAGCCGAGTAGGCTCCGGCGAGTTCGTACAGGAACTGGCAGAGGCGGTGCGGCTCGGCGGCGTCGGCCGCGGCCGCGAGCGCCGCCGGGTACTTCAGCATGGTGAGGGCGAGCGCGCGTTCGGCGGGATCCGCGAGCGAGATCGGAGCCGACTCCCAACCGGTGATTCCCTGCTCGGCCGCTTTGCGGAAGATCGACCGGGTCCGGGCGTAGGCGTAAAGCAGATACGGGCCGGTGTTGCCCTCGAACGCGACCATGCGGTCGAAGCTGAAGGTGTAGTCCTTGACGCGTTCGATCGAAAGGTCGGCGTACTTGATGGCGGAGACACCCACCGCCCACGCGGTGCCGTCGAAATCGGCATCGCCGACATCCGCGCCGCGATTCTTCATCTCGGCGGCGGCGCGGGTGGAACCTTCGGTGATCAGGTCCGCCAGTTTGACGTTCTCACCCGAACGGGTCTTGAAGGGACGGCCATCCTCGCCGAGGATGGTTCCGAAAGCGGCGTGCGTGAGCGTGGCGGGCTCGCCCCGGCCTTGCTTGGTCGCGTATCCGGCCCGCTTGGCGGCGGAGAAGACCTGCTTGAAGTGGAGCCCCTGCCGCGCGTCGACGCAGTAGACGACGCGGTCGGCGCCGAGTTTTTGCACGCGGCGGCGGATGGCGGCGATGTCGGTGGTGGCGTAAAGGAACCCGCCGTCGCGTTTGCGGATGAGGCAGGGTTCCTTGATGTCGCCCCATTCGGGCTTGTCGAGGCGGACGACGACCGCGCCGTCGTCGATCTCGGCGACGACGCGCTTGAGCAGATCGTCGATGACGGGAGCGAGTTCATCGGCGTAGCTGCTTTCGCCGGCGGTGTGCTCGGGGAGGACGATGGCTCCGAGTTTGCGGCAGTTTTCGGCACAAGCGGCGATGGTGACATCGACGATGCGCTGCCAGACGGCGAAGATGCCGGGCTCCTTGGCTTGGAGGTCGACCAGGGTGCGTTTCGCGGCGGCGAGGGCGACCTGCGCGGCTTTGCCGGACTCGATCTCGTCGGCCCACTCTGCCGCGAATTTGGCGGTGAGGAACGGCGCGAAGTCCTGAAGAACGTCACCGAGGGAAGCGGGCGGGGCGCACTCTTTCTGAGCGGCTTTGTAGTGCCGATCGAGGTCGGCGAGGACGATGGTGGCGAGATTGAGGCGGCCGGCTTCCATCTCGCGTTTGACGCGTCCGCAGACCATCGCGATGGGCAGCCCCCAGTCGCCGAGGTGGTTCTGCCTGATGACCTTGTGGCCAAGCCGCGCGAAGATCCGGGCCATGGCGTCGCCGATGATGGTCGAACGCAGGTGCCCGACG
>JBIKTT010000385.1:0-3402 GCA_044347925.1 Phycisphaerales bacterium | reverse complement strand
ACACGACGGTGTCGCTGCTGGTCGTCGTCGGCACGCTGGCACTGGCAACGGTGCTCAGCGTGGCGATCCCGCCCAAGAGTCAGACGCCGGAGAAGCGGGCCTGAGGGTTTGATTGGGACGAGATCACGCCGATCGAGAAGGTCTCATGAACATCCGCAAGCTGGTCGAATCCGCGCTCTTCAACCGGTTCATCGTCTCCGTCATCCTCATCAATGCGCTGCTCATCGGCCTGAGCACGTACTTGACGGATGCGCCGGCGCTCCGGACGATCGCCGCGATCGAGACCGTGTGCGTCGGCATTTATGTCGTGGAGATCGTGCTGCGGTTTATAGCCCGGGACTCGACGAAGGCGTTCTTCCGCGACGGGTGGAACATCTTTGATCTTGTGATTGTGATCGCGGCGATCATTCCGGCGTCCAACGGCATCGGACCCGTGCTTCGCATCCTCAGGGTGTTCCGCGTTCTTCGGCTGATCAAGACCATCCCGGAGCTGCGGCTGATTGTCACGGTGCTGCTCCGCTCGGTGGCGAGCATGAAGTACGTCTCGCTGCTTGCGGCGATCCTCTTCTACGTCTATGCGGTGATCGGGGTGAAGCTGTTCGGGAGCGAGGGTCACCCCGCGCAGCCCTACTTCGCCAGCATCCATGAAGCGTGCTTTACCCTCTTCCGCATCCTCACCGGCGATGACTGGACGCAGATGCGGTACGAGCTTGCCCAGGCGGGTCATCCCCTTGCGGCGTTCACGGCATATCAGGTATCCTGGATCGTGGTTGCGACGTTCCTGCTCGTCAACCTGATCGTGGGTGCCGTCATCAACAACTACCAGAAGGTGCAGGATATCGAAGACCATCGTGCCCTCGCGCCGGACACGAGCGAGCGGCGTCTGCGCGAGCTCGTTCGGGAGCTCGATGCGATCCTGAGCTCTCGCGCTCAGGACCCGACTGCGGACACCCACCGTTCATCGCCGGGTGCCTCGGGCGCGTAGAAAACGCCAACAGCCCGGTTCCTGAGCCTTCTCAGCCCGCCGGAAGCAGGTCGTTTCCGCTTCAATCTCGATGCGAAGCCTTGCGGCTCCGCAAACGGCATGCTGCTTTCCGTTGGACCTGATCGCCCTCAGGACCGAGTCCACGTCAGCGCCCGGGACCAGGAAGCACGTTCCTGGCGTCCCTGGACCGCAGTTCTTCGGCGCAGTTGAGAACCACGTGGATCACGGGTGGCTGCGCTTCCCAAGCCGCTTTCTCGATCATGATGAAACTGCGATCGGGCAGAACGCCAAAGCCGCCGCGGGTCGCGGCCTGAACGTTGACACCCTTGGTGTCGAAGAGCTTGGCGGGTGGCGAGACGATTGGCACACCACTGCGCATCTCGACGTTCGCGGCCATCATGGCGCCATCACGATCGAGAAAGAACAACTGCTTGCCGTCCGGGGAGAACCTGGGCCAACCGCCGCCGTTTGTTGAGACCTGTACGTCGCGTCCGGTCGCTTTGAGCGGCCCGAGCATGACCTCCCACCGTCCCAGTTCGTCGGAGACGTACGCGAGCAGTGCGTCATCGGGCGAGAGACACGCGTCGCCTTCGCCTGTGGGGCGGTTGCGCACGGGGCTGAACGCGGCTTTGGCGTAGTCGTAGATCGCGATGTCGGGCTTGCTTGCGATACCCCCTGCTTGAATCTGAACGAGAAGCCCGGAGCCGTCGGCAAGCTCCTTGAGGGGGTAGACGAAATCATCCTTCATGGACGTGCCGGGGAGGGAAACGGGTTCGCCACCGCCGGCGGGGGGCCAGCGGACAAGGGTCGGGGTGCCATCTGGAGCGACGTGGTGGGCGAGGATTGAAGATCCATCGACCGACCAGATCTGCCCGTAGTGCTCACCGGAGGAACTGACCAGCGCCATCGAGCGGCGTTCGAGGTCGAGCACCCAAAGTTCGAGCTTGCTGCGAAGCGTGACGAACGCGGCTTTGCGTCCATCGGGAGAGATGCTCGGAGCGCCGTAGTAGCTGTCGGTGGCGTCGAGGAGCGGCGTGGCTTTGCCGGCTTGGTCGACACGAATGAAGCGTTTGCCCGCGCCGAATCGGCCGCCGGGCACATACGCCAACGCGCCGCCCAGCGAGGTGGCGAGGTACGCCGAGTCCTGCCACTGATCGGTGCGAACGCCATCGATGGCGACCGTGGGTTCACCGGTGACGATACCGCGGGCGGCATCAAAGCCAACGGTCATCACGGTCGTGCCGCGGGTGAACACGAGCCGGTCTCGGGCGATGAGGCGGGGTTCGGTCGCGGACCGCAGGACGGTGCGTGCCGCGCCGTCCTTGAGAGAGACGGCCATGAGGTTGAAACTCTCGGTCGTCGGCCCATCCCACGAGCCGCAGAGGATGAAGTCTGCGCCGGGGACGTTGACGGGCACGTCGAACCCAAGAACCGGCTTGCCGCCCTCTGGCGGCTTGGTGTCGGGGCCGGTCTTGGCGATCTGGGTGGGTGTTCCGCCTTCGGCGCTCACCCTCCAGATGCCGCTTTGCGAGGCACCCCAGACGATGGTGCCGTCATCGAGCCACGCGAAGGAAGCGAAGTTGGACACTTCGCAGATCGTGAGTGCCGGACCTCCATCGGCGGGCATCTTGCAGAGACGCTCCTTCGATACGAACCCGAGCCACTTGCCATCGGGCGAGAAGAACGGGTTGGTGCAGCCCTCGGTGTTGGGCAGAACGCGGGACTGGCCGTCGGCCACATCGCGCACGCAGAGGTAGGACTTGTTGCCCGCTTGAGCGATAAAGACAATCCGATCCCCGCCGGGGCTGATCGCGATGCCGGTGCCGCTGCCCACGAACATCGGGAGCGTGTACCCGGTCGGAGGTTCAATGGTGAATCGCACGACCTGCTTTGGCGCGGCTGCGCTTGGTCGATCCCTGAGGCCGACGCGTCCTGACCAGAGCGGGAACGTTCCCCCGATGATCGCAATCGCGGCGGCGAACGCCAGCGGCAGTCGATTCCGTCTCGACGAGCCGGGCACGGAAGCGCCGCTTGAGGGTTCTTGCGGCTCGGCGATCGCCCGCTCGATCTCGAGGCGCGCATCGGCGATGTCGCGGAGTCGCTGCTTGCGGTCCTTGGCGAGGCAACTGGTCAGCAGGTCGCGCACGCGCCGAGGGGTGCTGGCGGGGAGGAGGGACCAGTTGGGCTCGCGATGCAGAATGGCTCCGAGGGAGTGGGCGACGGTCTCGCCCGGGAACGGCCCGGCTCCGGTCAGCATCTCAAAGAGGACGCACCCGAAGGAGAAGATGTCGGATCGCTTGTCGACCGGCTTGCCCCTCGCCTGTTCCGGACTCATGTAGCCGGCGGTGCCCATGATCGCGCCGGGGATGGTGGGCGAGTGCCGCGCTGGCGATGAGATCGTGGGGGAATCCCCCATC
>JBIKTT010000383.1:0-3418 GCA_044347925.1 Phycisphaerales bacterium | reverse complement strand
ACGTGAATCAACGCGAACGGGATGACCCGGATCGCCCGAACCAGCACGCTCGCGTTCCGAACCTCTTCCGCTGTTTGAGACGAATCAAGCCAGAAGCCAAGCACCCGACGAAACAGTCCAAGCTTCTTCAGTTCCACCGTTTCCGAACCCGCCCCGGTGCCCGGAGTCTTCTCCGGCAAGGGCTTCATTTCCATCAGTTCCGATCCAGTGCCGATCGATGGCGTTGCCGTCATGTCGTTCCTTCTCGGCCTGCATCCTCACGCTCAGCGATGCAAAGCCCTCTGCTTAAAGTTCCCGTACAGATAACTGCCTGAAGCGTACCACACCCGGGCTCGCTCCGCTCGCTTCTCTCGACTTGTTCGGTATCTTTCCTTCAACATTCCCGGCCGCCCCAATCTCGACTCAAGCCGCAGCGTCTGCGACTCATTCTCGACCAAGCCCGCGAAACGTTCCCGCCACCGCCGTTCACGACCGATCGCACCATGAACCCAGCACTCTCCATCCACGAAGCTCAATCGCCCGAGGACCTCGCGATCGCCGCGTCACTCTTCCGCGAATACGCCCGTTCACTGCCTTTCCCGCTCGATTATCAGGGGTTCGAAGAGGAACTTTCCTCACTCCCCGGCAAGTACGCACCCCCCAAAGGCGTGATCCTCATCGCCCGTCATGGTGGAGAGCCCGTCGGCTGCATCGCCATGCGACCCCTCGCCTCCACGCCCGGCGATCCCGAGCCCGTCTGCGAAATGAAACGCATGTACGTCCGCCCATCCGCCCGCGGCCTCAAGCTCGGCCGCCTGCTCGCCGATTCGCTCCTCGATCACGCCCGCCGCGCCGGCTACGCGATGATGAAGCTCGACACCGAAAGCGACTTCATCCCCGCTGTTACGCTTTACCGGTCCCTCGGGTTCGCCGAGTGCCCCGACTACAACGGTGACCCCATGCCCAACACCCTCTGGATGAGCAAACGCCTCTGAGCTCGCTCGCAAGCCCCAAGCGTCAGGAAGCGTGCCAGCGAGCGGGGCATTCCACAACAACCATCGCCCCGGCAGCGGGGGACCCAACCCCCCTTTCGTCTTCAAATGTGCTTGCGACGCGCGGCAAAGCCGTCCGGAATCTCCGCGTGCTCGAAGGAGTGAAGGAAAACCCCCTTCGCTTCCTCTCGCGTCATCGCTTCGCCCTCGCGTATCCGGATGTACCCGCCCACGCACTCCACCCGCGATTCCTGAGTCGAAGCCACTCGCCCCGCCGGCCGCAGCACCTCATGCACGTACCCCCAAAGCGTGCTTCGCCGCGTCTCCACCGTCAGCTCGTCGAGTGTTCCTCCCACCTGGACGTACTCGTCCTCCGCCCATTGAAGGATGACGAACGCGGGGTCCCCATCGTCAAAGTACGCGAAAGCCCCTTCCACATCGTCCCAGTCTCGCACGGGCCGGCTCTCGTCATCGCTCGTCGTGATCGAGAAGTACCTCGCCGCCCACGGCCCGGGGATGCCTTTCGCAAGGGCACCTTCAGGGACAGGCGGTCGGGCCGGTTTCGTACGAAGCAGACGCCTGATCAGCCGCCCGATCACGGGGAAGCCTCCAAACGCCGGACTCTTGGCGGCCAAGCGGCCAAGAGAGAAGCCAAGAGACTGACTCTGGTTAACATAACTATTATTATAGGACCTTACTCATAGAGTTCCAAGCAGCTTGCCCTCCGCCCCATTCCCGCCCGATCCCGCTTCCCCAAGCCGCTTTCCGGCCCGACGACACGCTTCCACACGATACCCACCAACCGCCTCCCCCCGAGCCACCGCGCCGCCGCCTTCGAATACAGTGCCCGCTTCACCTCCTCACGTCCTCCACTCCGCGCCGCCACGACCCCTGACGCTCAAGCCATGACCACTCTGACCCTCACCGGCTCTCCGCTTTCCATCGCCGATGTCGCCGCCGTCGCCCGCGCGACGCCAGCGTCACCCGCCCGCGTCGCCGTCGCTCCATCCGCCCTCGCCGCGATGCAAGCCTCCCGGGCCGTCGTCGAGCACGCGACCCAGGACGGCCTCCCGCACTA
This sequence comes from Phycisphaerales bacterium, assembly GCA_044347925.1. GTDB lineage: Bacteria > Planctomycetota > Phycisphaerae > Phycisphaerales > UBA1924 > UBA2396. The sequence continues at coordinate 1,369 of JBIKTT010000383.1, read as the reverse complement.
CGGCATCAACACCGGTTTCGGCTCCCTCGCCCGCACCCGCATCCCCGCCGACCAGCTCCGCGACCTGCAACGCAACCTCATCCGCTCCCACGCCGCCGGCGTCGGCCCCCTGCTGCCCCGCGAAGTGGTGCGAGCGACCATGCTCCTCCTCGCCGCGTCCCTCTCGCGCGGCCTCTCCGGCATCCGCCCCGTCCTCGTCGAACGCCTCCTTGACCTCCTCAACCACGACATCACCCCCGCCGTCCCCGAGGTCGGCTCCGTGGGTGCGTCCGGCGACCTGGCACCCCTCGCCCACATCGCCCTCGTGCTGATCGGTGAAGGCGAAGTGCTTACCGCCGACGGTGTCGCCGCCGCCGCTCCCATTCTCGCCCACCACCGCCTGGCCCCCGTCACCCTCGAAGCCAAAGAAGGTCTCGCGCTCATCAACGGCACGCACCTCATGGCCGCCCGCGGCGCCCTCCTTCTCCACGACGCCGGCCGCCTCGTCCACGCCGCCACCATCGCCAGCGCGATGTCCATCGACGCCTGCCGCGCCACCGACGCGTTCCTCGACGACCGCATCCACGCAGCCCGCCGCCAGTCCGGCCAGCGCGACATCGCGTCCCACCTCCGCGACCTCCTCGCCGGAAGCGAGATCATCCCCTCCCACGCCGAGAACGATCCGCGCGTCCAGGACCCCTACTCGCTCCGCTGCATCCCCCAGGTCCTCGGAGCCGCCGTCGACGCCCTCGCCTACGTCCGAAGCTGCATCGAACGCGAGCTCGGTGCCGTCACCGACAACCCGCTCGTCTTCGGTGGCACCGCTCCCCAGAGCGGTGCTTCTGGTGAGATCATCTCCGCCGGCAACTTCCACGGCATGCCCCTGGCCATCCCCCTCGACTGTGCTTCGATCGCCCTCGCCCACATCGCCGGCATCTCCGAACGCCGCACCTTCCTCATGCTCGCCGCCGCCGACCCCGAAGCCCGCCTCCGCCCCTACCTCTCGCCGCACCCCGGCGTCAGCAGCGGCCTGATGATCGCCCAGTACACCGCCGCCGCCTGCTGCAACGAGATCATCACCCTCTGCACCCCCGCTTCCGTCAGCAATATCTCGACCTCCGCCGGCATCGAGGACTACAACAGCTTCGGCCCGCGCTCCGCCGCCAAAGCCGCCCGCGCCCTCGAACTCGCCCGCCACGTCGTCGCGATCGAACTCCTCTGCGCCGCCCAAGCGATCGAGTACCACCGCCCGCTCAAATCCGGCAAAGGCGTCGAAGCCGCCTACGCCAAAATCCGAGCCATCGTCCCCCCACTGTCCAACGACCGCCCCCCAAGCCCCGACATCGAAGCGATCTCAAGCCTCATCGCCAGTGGCGCACTCTCGATCTGA
>JBIKTT010000382.1:0-3422 GCA_044347925.1 Phycisphaerales bacterium | reverse complement strand
AGACTGCGTCCAAGACCAAGACGACCGCCTCCCGAGGCATCATGCGGCAAGTCGTTTTTCTCGATGGCGGCTGGGTCATCACCGTGCAGATGATGTACACGGAGTTCGCCAAGCCGACCGATGAGATCCCGCTCGCTCTGACGACCGAGAGGCTCGCCAAGTACGACCCCGTCTGGGACCATCTGCTCGCGTCCATGAAGCTGACTCCGAAGCCGACGGAGCCCGCTCCGGCCTTGCCCGACGCGCCCAAACCCGCCACTCCTGCGAATCGCTAAACCACGCGGCTTCGGACGATCAATCCACGGACCCGCCGTGATGATCCACCGCATGCGGCGGGACTCGGCCGCGTTTGTCCGAGAGGACGCGGTGGATCTCCTCCCATGACACCGGCTTGTAGCCGTGCGCATCGACGCCCACGTCCATGGACAGCGCCGAAGGGATCGTCCGCTCGCGCCACGCTTCCAGATTGCCGTGCGAGTGGCCGTAGAGGTGGTATACGCCTTTGTGGCTGGCTTGCCAGACGACGTGGGCGTAGTGGCTGAGGTAGACGCGCTGCATGCGTTTGAGCTCGCGCGTGCCGAGCCGTCCCTTCGCCATCTCGCGCTGGACCTCATCCTCGGTCAGCGACTCGCCCTCGGCGGGCTCGTAGACCATGACCGCTTCATAGCAGGCTTCGAAAAGCGGCCGAAGGACCTCGCGGTCGTCGTGGTTGCCCCAGACGATCCGGACGTCCTTGCACCGGATCCGCTCGCGGAACTCCAAAGCCCGCTCCGGCGTCGTGCGGACCGTGAAATCGCCGAGTATCCAAAGCCGGTCCTTCTTCCCGACGCGCTCGTTGATGTTGTCGATGAGGGCGTCGTTCATCCGCTGGATGGATGCTCGCGACGGCTTGTACGTGATCGCTTCGCGGCGGCCCCCCCACTGCTCTTGATCAGCGGCTTCCTCGGGCGAAAGGAAGATCCTCCTGCCCGGGGAGTACCAGAGGATGTTGGGGTGGTCGAGATGAAGGTCCGCGGTGAAGAAGTCCACGGAACGATCCTAGAAGGCCGCGGCGGCGGTCGAAAAACGGGTGAGGGCACCGGGCCGAGCGTGTGTGAATCGCCCGTCCCGATGCCCTCCGGAGTGTTTCGGCTGCGTCGTTTGCTTACTCGTCGTTCTGCTGGTTGTTCTGCTTCTCAAGAAGCTTGCGGAGGTACTCGTTCTCTCGACGCGTCGCTTCGAGGTCGAACACCAGGTACTTGATCGAAAGCCGGAGGTAGTCGAGGGACTCCTGCAGGTCGGCGATCGTCTTCTTCATGGTCTCGTGGCGGGTCTTGGTCTCAGAGGCAAGCTGCTCAAGGGGGGCTCGCTCGCCCTCCGGGAGCGTGTTGATCTGGTTCACAAGGTCGCTGAGTTTGCTCTGGAATTCCTGCTCGTTCATCTCTTGCTCTCCTCGTCTCTGGTGTTGTCCCGCGTGCGGCCCCGAGCCAGTGCGGACGAGAAGAGAGATTCAAACGGCGGGCCAGTCGCGAACGCGCATGCCAACCCGCGGTGTTCCGAGAATGTGCCCCGCGGCGCAACGCCGGCACGGCGCGTCGGCGCGTGTCGCGTGGCCAACCGATCGGAGGACTGTGGGCGGTTCCGGGTGTGGCGTGCGTTCAACGCATCGCGTGGGCTTTTTGCAACGCCTGTTTCGCCACGGGCGCAGCCGCCGCTTCGATCTTCGCCAGGGCCGCCGGGTCGGCCCGGCGGAGGTCGGAGGTCACCCGCCGGAGGTGGGTGAAGACATTGGTCCGGAAACGCTGGAAGTGCTCCTCCAACTCGTGCCGGTTGAACGACGACAGCGGATCGCGGAGGCCCGTTTGGGCGGTGGCCCAGTCCAGAAGCGAAGACCCGGACCCGGTGTACTTGAACAGGCCCAAGGTGGCTTCGACCCGCTTGGGGAGGCTGACGAAGGGGTCCGTCACGCTTTCCGGCAGGCCGGCGAGCGACTCCGCCAGGTTCTTGAGGTCAAACTGCTGGAGGATGTTGTCGTCGGACTTGGGCTCGGCGAACGCCGAAGCACCCCCCGGAGCAGAGGGTCTAAGTTCCGCATACAGGGTGGTCAAGGTCTTGAGGCCACCCCGGTCGAACCGAATGCTGAGCCGCTGGCAGCGTTTGCCCTCTTGGAGGTGGCTTTCCGCGGTGAGGACTTGGCCGGCCCCCCATTCCGGTTTAGCGCTGTGAATGACCCAGTCCCCGTTCTTGTACTCTTGCGTCATGCGTATGGGCCCCGCGACCACCGAAAGCGTTGGTCGGCATGTGCATCAAACCCGTACCTCAGCGGCTTGGATGCCGGAAACCCGGGCGGGAAGCTCCGGGCGGAGGCTGCGGGGTTGGACACGTGGGGTGCGAGCGGCTGCCGAAAGTCGGCGCGTTGCCCTGCACCCTCCTTGAACCATATTATCCCTGCTCGCCCGGACGGTTCCATCGAACTTCCCGACCGCCCGGACGACACCTGGAAACTTGCTCCATGATCGAAGCCCTCAAGAGTGATGAAATCGTCGACAAGGTCGGCGGACGGTTCAAGCTCTGCGCCCTGATTCAGCGGCGCCTGGTCCAGCTCATGGATGGCGCTCGGCCGCTCGTCGACCGCGAAGGCCGTACGGACCTCGAGATCGTGATCGAGGAGATCCTTCAGGACAAGATCACCCTCGACTTTGACCCTGCTTCGCTGCTGAAGGCTCCGAGCGAGCACGGCGGGTACGAGGACTAAGTCTACGGCACTGCCGCTTTCTGGAAAACCGATGGTCATCGATCCTGCGGATGCTGGCGCGGTGCGGGGGAAGAAGATTCTCCTGGGCGTCACCGGCGGGATCGCCGCGTACAAAGCGTGCACCCTGGCTTCACGCCTCGCTCAGAGCGGCGCGGTCGTCACAGTCGTCATGACGCATGGAGCGACCAAGTTCGTCGCTCCGCTCACCTTCCAAGCTCTGTCCGGCAGGCCGGTGTACACCTCGATGTGGGAGCACATCGAAAGCCACGACCCGCAGCACATCTCGCTCGCCACCGCGACCGACCTGGCGATCGTCGCTCCGTGCACGATGGACTTTGCCGCCAAGCTCGCGACAGGCCGGGCGGATGATGCACTTTCGCTGATCCTGTCCGCGATCGACCGCCGGAAGACGCCGGTGCTTCTTGCTCCATCGATGAACGCGGCGATGTGGGACCAGCCGGCGACGCAGCGGAACCTGGCGACGCTGAAAGGCGACGGGTTCGAGTTCGTGGGCCCCGAAGCCGGCTGGCAAGCCTGCCGGACGGTGGGCACGGGCAGGATGTCGGAGCCGGAAGCGATCCTCGCGGCGATCGCGGAGCGGCTTGGGAAGGCCTAGAGGCGGGTTTCCGCGGAATGGTGTGGCGAGGGCGCGAGAATCGCGGCTTTGCGAGCGGAAGCGTGGGTTTTG
>JBIKTT010000380.1:0-3428 GCA_044347925.1 Phycisphaerales bacterium | reverse complement strand
AAAGAAGTACTTGACCGCCGCTTCCTTCGAGCGATTCCGGCTGGTCGAGATCGCGACCATGATGTACGTCGGCAAGCTCGTCAGTTCGAGAGCAAGGAAGAGCCAGACCAGGTCCGCGGCCGAAGCGCAGAGCATCAGGCCCGTCAGGCTGAACAGGAAGAACGAGTAGAACTCCGCCCGGTTGGACCGGAGCGGGTCAAACCGCTGCGTGCCCGCCGCGATCCGCTCCTCATCGGTCCGGTCGACCGTTCCGCCGACCAAAAGGAGGAGCAGCAGGCCGACGACCGCGATGACGACCTTGGCGTACCGCGGCATGTCGGTCAGGAGGGTCTGTCCGGCTTCGGCTTTGACAGCCGTGCCGTACGGAGTGGTCATCGCGGCCAGAACGAGGGCGGCGACGAGACCGCCGGCGGCGACGACTGCCGAGAGCTTGCGGATGTCACGGTTGCGCGAGAGGCCGAGCACCATCACGACGCAGGTCGCGATGAAGAGCGAGATCTCAGGCCAGAGGAAAGCCAGACGTTCGATCATTGACCGGCCTCCTTGGGCTGATTCGCGGGTGCGTGGCCGGCTTCAGGAGCGGGGGTTTCGGGAGCGGCTTCGCGGAACATGCGGGGGTTGAGGCTTCCACTCGCCGGAGCGCCCGCCGCGGGCGTCGAGCCCGGGGGATTGGTCCGCTCCGTGTGCGTGGCGTTGTACCGCTCGGCGGCCTGCGTCATCGTCGTGACGAGCGCCGAGCAGGACGGGTTGATCGCTTCGAGAGCGGGCTTGGGATAAACGCCAAGCCAGATGCAGCCCGCGGCCATCGGCAGGAGCACAAGGATCTCACGGAGGCCAAGGTCGGTCGGAAGCGGGCCGGCGTGATCGTGCGAGCCATGCCCGTGGTCGGAACCATGAGCTTGGCTATGCGGCTCCTTGAGCGGGCCCCAGACGACCTTGCCGAGCATCATGAGCAGGTACATCGCGGCGATGATCATGCCGATACCGGCGACGGCCGCGTAGATCGGGCCAAGCTGGCCGCCGACCGTCGCTTTCGGGGTGTCGCCACCGTCCATCACACACGTGCCCGACTCCCAGATCGGCGACGCTTGGAACGTGCCAAGCAGGCACATGAACTCGGAGACGAACCCGTTCAGACCCGGCAGGCCGACCGACGCCATCGCGAAGAAGACCATGAAGGTCGCCCAGATCGGCATCTTCGCCGCCAGGCCGCCGATCTCACGCATGTCGCGGGTGTGGTACCGCTCGTACATCATGCCGATCAGGAGGAACAGCCCGCCCGTCGACAGGCCGTGGTTGATCATGTACAGGACCGCCCCGCGGATCCCGATGTTGTTGAGCGCCAGAAGCCCGAGGATGCAGAACCCAAGGTGGGCCACCGACGAGTACGCGACCAGCTTCTTGACGTCCTGCTGCACCCAGCAGATCAGGCCGCCGTAGAGGATCCCCACGATGCAAAGCCCGGCCAGGAACGGAGCAAAGTGCACCACCGCTTCGGGAGCCATCGGCAGCGCGAACCGGAACAGGCCGTACGTGCCGAGCTTGAGGAGCACGCCAGCCAGAATCACCGAGCCCGCCGTCGGAGCTTCGGTGTGGGCCAGCGGCAGCCACGTGTGGAACGGGAAGAGCGGGATCTTAACCGCGAACCCGAGCATGAGAGCCAGCAGGACCCACTTCTGCGTGTCCAGCGGGAGCGTCGCGGCGGTCTTGGTCAGAGCCGCGATGTCGTACGACCAGACACCGCCGGTCGTCCGGCTGTGCGTGTACGCCAGGAAGACAAACCCTGCCAGCGCGATGATCGACCCCGTGAACGTGTACAGGAAGAACTTGATCGACGCCGCCCGGCGGTTCGTCGACCCGTACAGGCTGATCAGGATGAACATCGGGATCAGCGTGAATTCAAAGCAGATGTAGAACAGAATCAGGTCCTGCGCGGCGAAGACCCCGGTCATCGCGGCCTGCAGAATCAGAAGCCAGCCGTAGTACGTCTTGACCCGGTCCGTGATCGCCGTGAACGAACACGCGACGCACACCGGACCCAGGAGCAGGGTCAGCAGGATCAGGGCGAAGCTCACCCCGTCGGCACCCAGCGAGAACTTCAGCCCCAGAGAGGGGATCCACTCAAGCTCGCTGGTCAGCTGCGGCTGCGCGGACATCTCCCACGGATATTGCGAGCACGAAGCCACCCCGGCCAGCAGAGCGGCCATGGTGCCAAGGAGCGCGACCCACTTGGCGTTGCGCGCCGGGAGTGCGGCGACCGCGCCGGCCGTGGCCAGCGGGATCACGATGAGAGCGGCGAGGATGCCGAATGGAGTCATGCGAAGGACACCCACAGCGCGATCAGGAGAAGGAGAGCAAGCCCGCCGGCCATGCCCGCCGCGTACCCGTGAAGCAAACCGGACTGGCTCGGACGGATCGTCCCGCCGAGTGCCCGGGGCAGCCAACCGAACAGGTTGACGATGCCGTCCACCACAAGCTTGTCCACGAGGTGGAAGATGTTCGAGAAGACCCAGAGGGGCTTGCGAATCAGGAAGTCGTAGATCTCATCCACGTACCACTTGTGCTGAGCCCCGCGGGCGACCGCGCCGAAAGCGGGCAGCAACGCGTCCGCTTTGCTCGTCGCGGCCGTCGTACGGCCGACGTAGTGAAGCAGGAACGCCACCGCGATGCCCACAAAGCCGACCACGCCCGAGACGTAGTACATCACCTTGTGCGGGTCCATACCCAGGAACGACCCGGCGTGAAGCTTCTGGCCGCTCTCGGCCTCCAGAACGGCGGCTTCCTTCACAAGACCCTGCGGCGCGGGGTCGGCGTGGGAGTGGCCCGCTTCGCCGGCTTTGGTTTCGGTCTTGCCGTGGCCTTCAAAGTGGAACGGTGTGTGGTACGAGGCGCTGCTCGAGCTCACCATCCCGCCGACCCAGCCGCCGTGTCCAGCGGGGGTCTTGACGAAGTAGGCGGCCGCGGCCGCGATGGTCGCGATTGTCAACGTGGCAAGCACGGTGTTGATCGCCCAGCCCGGAGCGTGCGGATGGAAGTCGTGCCCAGTGGCATGGGCATCCTGCCCATGTGCCTTTTCTTCATGGCCATGCGCCTGCCCATGTGCATGGTCATGTCCGTGCCCGTGGTCGCCATGCCCGTGATCGTCGTGAGCATGAAGCTCATCGCCGGGTTCAAAGTGCTGCGGCCCGACGAAGACGCGGAAGAAGACGCGGAACGTGTAGTACGCGGTGAGACCCGCGGTGATCAGGAGGATCCAGCCGATCACCTGGCCGCCGGGCGTCGTGAACGCTTCGGCAAGGATCATGTCCTTGGAGAAGTACCCCGCCGTGAACGGGAAGCCCGCGAGGTTGAGGCAACCGACGAGCATCGCGATGCCCACGATGCCCCAGCCCTTCATGAACGCGACGCCCGAAAGCTTCCGGAGGTCG
>JBIKTT010000379.1:0-3431 GCA_044347925.1 Phycisphaerales bacterium | reverse complement strand
AGCTCCGCTCCGCTCTCGGCCGAGCCCACGGCAACCTCAAGCCCTCCAACGTCATGATTGGCGGCCCCGACGGACCGACCGTCGAGGACGCGCCCGTCCTGCTCACCGATCCCAAGCCCGATTCCACCGTTTCGCCGCGGGACGCGGAAGCCGATCTCAACGCGCTGGGCCGGTTGATCTATGAGCTTGTGATGCTCCGCCCCGTGCGCGACCGCACGACGATCTCCGTCAGTCTCTCTGACGACTGGTCGCGACTGGGCTCTTCCGCGCTGCAGTGGGTTGATCTTTGCAACCTGCTCATGGGCGGCATCCCCGGCCGGCCGATGCCGGACTTGGACGAGGTCCGCGGGATGATCCCCTCGGCCGCTTCGGTCGCCCGAAAGACCAAAGCCGGCCTCATCGGCGTCGCCGTTCTGCTTATCCTCGCCGCCGGCGGCACCGCGGCTTATTTCGCCACCCGTAAGCCAGCCGAAACCTTCGCGCCCCGCCCCGTCGCGCTCAGCCTCCCCGAACTGGACACGCAGTGGACCACGTTCGTCATGGACTGGTCGGGGTGGTTCGGCGATCCCCGCCGCACGGACCTTGCCACCAAGCTCGCCGCGCTCCCCGCCGAGACCCGCGCCAAGCTTCCCGAAGGACTGACAGCCGCTCTCCGCGTCACCGGCAATCTCGTCTCCCCCGACGCCGCGAGCAATCGCTCACGCCTCTCCGAAGTGCGACAGTTCTCGCCCTCCAGACGCTTGGAAGAGATCCCCGAACGCGACCGGAAAGCCTGGGTCGACGACCTCTCCGAATCCGTCCGCGCCGTCAGCGAAGCGCGTTCGCTCATCACCAAAGCCCTCGACGCCGAAGCACTCGGCAAGCTCAAGCAGGACTGGGAGGCCCGCGGCTGGACGCCCGCCGCGGCGCGACTCGATAACGCGATCTCCGTCGCCCGTCGCCTCGCCGACGCATCCAAGAGCGAGAACGACCTCCCCGGCCCGGGGGACATCGCCGACGCGCTCGCGTCCGTCGCCGACGCGGCTCGCGTTCAGGAAGCCCTCGCGAAAATCGAGCCCACCCGGGCCAAACTCGCCGAGTCCGGCGATGAGGTCCTCGCGAAGTTCGCGGACGTCGTGAACCGCGAGGGCGCAAAGGTCCTCGCCGCCGACTCCAGCGGTCTCGGCCCGCTCATCGGTTCGCTGGCCGCTCTGGAACGCAAAGGCGTCGAAGCCGCGTCCCTCGTCGCGGCTTCCGACCGCGACATCGTCTCGCTCCGCGCCACCGAGACGTACAACGAACTGAAAGCGTCGACGGATCTCGACGCCGCCAAGCTCGACCGCTGGCTCGCCACGCTCCGCGATGACACGTATCGCGTCCTCCCTGAAGCCGAGCTGGCACAGATCGAATCGCGCCGCACGACGCTCGCGACCAAGATCAAGACGATGCTTGCCGACCTCGACCGCGCGGTCGAGAAGAAACGCAAGTTCCCGGGCGACCCGCCGGAAAAGACGAAAGCCTCGCTGAACACCATCGCTGGCGAACTCGCCAAGGTCGGCTTGGATGCGTCGGGAAAGCCCGTTCGCATCTCCAAGCAGTCGCGACCCCCGATCGATCAGGCCTACGCCGCGATCGAATCCCGCGTCGCCGCTTTCGACAACAAGACCTTCATCCCGCGAGGCCTGGCTAATTCCAAGCTCGAACTTCTTGAGCTTGCCGCCAAGCAGACCTACGCCGCACCCTCGCTGAAAGCCCTCTGGTCCAAGCTCACCACCGAGATTTCCAACGACTCCTCCATGGACGTCGGCGATCAGAGCGATCTCCTCCTCGACACGTGGAAGGGCGCGCTCGACGAGATGGCCAAGCCGGAGTTCCTTCCGACGCTCCAAGCCGCGTCCAACGCGATCGACCGCGCGGCGCTCGACACCCTCGTCGCCGCCAGACGCGAACGCACCCTCGAAGTGCTCGCGGGCACGCTCACGTCCAAGGACACGCTCGAAAGCCAGTCCGTCAAGTCCGCGAAAGCCGCTTACACGACATGGCGTGAAGCCGCCCAGAAACAGCTTGATTCCGCCGCGGCCGCCGCTCGAGCGCTCGATGAGGGATTCCTCCCCGGCGCGAACGCTGCGAACGACCCGGCGATCCTCGCTCGTGACGCTCTCGCCGATGTAGAACTCGCTCCGATCGTCGCTTCGATCAAAGCTCGCCTCGCCGCGCTCGAAGCCATCGCCGCCCAGACCGACACGACTCGCCTGATCGGTCAGATGGAATCGCTGAGCGCTACGCAGGTCGCCGAGCGGCTTGCCGTTTGGCGTCGCCTCGCTTCGACGCCTTTGGTCGCCGCCGACCCGCAGGCCGCCGCTGCTCTCCTCGGCAGAGCTTCCGCCCTCGCGGCCGCCGCTCCCGACGTGCTCAAGGGCTCGGGTCTTCCCGCGGATCGACAAGCCGCTCTTCTCAGCGAGATCGCCGCGGGCGCGCCAGCCATCTGGACCCGCTACGCCCGCTTTGCCCTCGCTCTGTCCGACGACCAGGCACGCGAAGCCGCTTTCTCCGCCGCGTTCGCCTCCGCCGCTTCCTTTGGCGCAACCGAAGCCACCGCCGCCGAGATCGCCCCCGCCGCACGCTACAACTGGCGCGTTCTCGCCGCCCGATCCGCCATCGCGAAGGTCAATCCCGCGGCCGATCCCGCGACCCAGGCTTCCGCCATCGCCGCCGAGTTCGTCAAGGTCGAGGAAGCTTCCAAACCCGTCGAATCTCTTCCGCAGGTCGCTTCGTTCATCAAGGCGCTTCGCACCGGAACGACGCCCGAAGCCGGCAAGACCTTCTCGGCGTCCGAGACCGGCCCCGCGACCTCTTCTCTCGCCGCGAAGATGAATTGGACCGCCCGCGATGAGGACGACATCGCCATTTACACCGCCGGCTCGCACACGCTCACCTTCATCTCCGTCACCATCGGCGACGCCGAAGCCCTTGTCTCAACCTCCGAAGTCAGCGCCGCTCTTGTGGCCGATGTGCTCCGAAACGCCGGGATCAAGCCCTCCGACTCGCCCGACGCAAGCTCCACCCAGTCGCTTCTGTTCGTCGCCTCCAGCGGCCCCGATCCGCGCATCGGCCCCCGCGTCTGGGCGAGCCCCGACGGTGCCGCGATCCTCGCCGCCGCCGTGCCGGGCGTTGCCGCCGAATGGAACGGTTGGTTCGCTTCCAACGAGACCCTCGAAGCACCGAAGAAGAGTTCCGGCTTCCGCTGGATCCCCGAAGGCGTCACCATTCCCCCGCCGTCGCTCGACCTGCCGATGCAGCAGGTCTCTCCCGAAGCCGCGGCGCTCGTCGCTCGCCGTTTGGGCTGCCGCCTTCCCACGCCGGAAGAGTGGGCCGCCGCACGAGCGACTCCGCTCGCCGATGGCTCATCCAACCTCCGCGACGGGGCATGGAAAGCCGTCCGCGATCCCTAC
>JBIKTT010000019.1:0-11367 GCA_044347925.1 Phycisphaerales bacterium | reverse complement strand
CCGCTCGTACTGGCCCTGGCTTAGCGCGCGGGAAAGTTCGGCGAGCGCCCACTGGGCCGCATCCTCCGCGTCGGACTGCGAAAGCCCGAGTGAACGCGTGAAGCCGAGCAGGACCGGGCGATACCGGGCGTCGATCTCGCCCCACGCGGTGTCGGTGTCGACGCTCACACCGCCCGCGGCACAGGCCCGCAAGCGGTCAAGAAGCTTCGTCGTTGTGAGTGGAAGATCCGCCATGGGAATGACACAGATGCTGTCCGACAGCATACATGCCGGTCCGGCTCCGGACGGTTCATGGCATTCAACTTAGGGAAAGCACCGGGTTGCGGAATGGCGTGATGCCGCCATTTCGGTTCGGCGACTGCGAAAGCACGGTGAGCGTGCCTGAGGCACATATGTGAGCCAGTGATCGATCAGTCCGCAGTTGCTCAGCCCCGGGCGGGTCCCAGAAGGGTGTCGGGGTGGTCTTGGAGCAACTTGATGATCTCTGCCAAAGCGAGGGCCGCGGTTGCGCCGTCGACGACGCGGTGGTCGCAGGCGAGCGAAAGCGGGAGCAGGTTGCCGACGAAGATGCCGCCGCCTCTGACGACCGGGGCGTGGCGGGCGCGGCCGACGGCGAGGATGGCGACCTCGGGGTAGTTGATGACCGGGGTGGCGAAGCGGCCGGCGTGGCTTCCGACGTTGCTGATCGTGAAGGTGCCGCCGATGAGGTTCTCGCGGGCGATGGAGCGTGTGCGGGCCTGATCGGCGATGGCGGCGATGGAGCGGCCGATCTGAAGGACGCCGAGTCGGTCGCAGTCGCGGATGACGGGGACCATCAGGCCGTTGTCGGTGTCGGCGGCGATGCCGAGGTGAACGCTGCGGTGCTGGATGATGGCGGCTTCGGCGCTTGGGTCGCCGGGTTTCTCGTCAACGGTGGCGTTCATCGCGCGGAACTGGGGGTTGCCAAGAACGCGGCAGACGGCGGCGGCGACGAACGGCAGGAAGCTGACCTTCTCGCCGCTTGCGGCGCCGAGCTTCTTGCGGAGGGTGTCGAGCGAGGAGACGTCGGCTTCATCCATGACCGTGAAGTGGACGGCCTGCTCGATGCTCTCGCGGAGGCGATTGGCGATGGTGCGGCGGACGCCGCGGAAGGGGACGCGGGTGGTCTCGTCGGGCGCGGCGGAGCCGACCGCGAGCGACGCCGCGAAGTTGGTCTCGGCGGGGGCGGGACGAGGAGCCGGTGCGGACGCGGCTCGCGGCGCGGGAGCCGGAGCGGCTTTGGGAGCGGCGGGCGCCGGGGATGCCGCCGAATGCTTGCGCTGCGGGGCTTGGTGGCCACGGACGTCCTTCTCGGTGACGCGGCCGCCGATGCCGGTGCCGGTGACGGAGTCGATGTCGACGCCCATGTCGCGAGCCAGCCGGCGGACGGCGGGCGTGGCGAGGGCTTTGCCGGGCTCGGGGCCCTCTTCCTTTTTCATCATGCCGACGACGGTGCCGGCGTCTTCGCGTTCTTCACCCGCCGAGGACGGGGCGGCGGACCCGTTCGACGAAGCCGCCGGAGCGGGCTTTGACGCGGGAGCTTCCTTCGGGGCTGGGCTGGCGGCGGACGCTGCGCCGCCCTCGTAGGTCACGAGGACGTTACCGACGTGGAGGATCTCTCCCTCGCTGCCGTGGAGCTGCTTGATGGTTCCGGCCCGCGGGCTGGGCACTTCGACAAGGGCTTTGTCGGTCTCCATCTCGGCGAGGATGTCGTGCTCCTTGACCGTCTGGCCGGGCGTGACCCGCCATTTGATGAGTTCGGCTTCGTGGACGCCTTCGCCCAGGTCGGGGAGGATGAAGATGGAGGGGTCGGCGGACTTGTGGTGGGCCATAGGTCCGCATTCTACCCACCCGACTCGTTCGCCGGAACGTTCCGGAGCCTTCCACTTCTCCAAGCGGGCCGCCGAGGGCCGCGCGGGGCCCCGGGTGTCATCAGCAGCCCGTCTCGAAAGCCTGAACGAACTCGTCGTAGTCGAAGAAATCAAGGAAGCCGTCCCCGTTGAAGTCCGCTCCCGGTCCCCCGGTCTCGAACGCCGTCACGAATCCGTCGAAGTCGAAGAAGTCCACGAAACCGTCGCAGTTGGTGTCGATGGCGCAGACGGTGAGCCGGGCCGGGCTGCTTTCTGATGAGCCGCATGAGCCCGTCACGACGCACCGGTACGGCCGCGCGTCAGCGGTACGAAGCGCGGATATCGTGAGCGTCGGGGTCAGGATGCCTTGGAAGATCGCTTGCGACGCCGGGCCCAGGCACCCGCCGCCGGGCTGGAGATCCGTCAGATCACACCAGATCGGGCCGCCGGCGGGTCCGATGTCGACCTGCCAGCGGTACGAGAGGTTCGCCCCAGGCGCGGAGACGGTGAACACCGCCGGGCCCTGTGCGCACGCGACCACGTTCGAAGGGGGTTGTACGATCGTCGGCGCGCACGGTATGAGCATGAACGCGCGTGCCGAGGCGACCTGTTCGTCCGAACGGCCGACGATGTATCCGGTGTCGCTGATGTCCTCCGCGGTTGTCAGGATCCGTCCGCCTCCCGGCGCGTTGACGAGCACGGTATTGAGATCGATGGCGGCGATCGAGGTTCGGGCCCGCCACAGCGTCGCGCGGCGCGAAGAGCCCGCCCAGCCGACGATGTCCAAGCCGTTGTTCAGAGCGTGCGCGCGTCCGAAAATGCTCTCAGCGGGGATGCTGTCCAGCCGCTGGATCGTTCCACCGGGCAGCCAATAGCATGGGCCCGTCGGCGGCCCCGCCTGCGACCGGTTCTCCGCGCTCCCGCACCCAAAGCCCGCGTTGTTGATGTCCCGGGCTTCCGCATTGCCAATCGGCGGCGAGAACGAGGGAACTGTGCCCGAACCCACGATGGCGGTCTGCCAGGTCGTGCCGTTCACCACCAGGTTCACCCAGCCGCAGATCCCTCCCAGGTTGTTCACCCCGTACGCGAGCCCGCCGATCCCGCATGGGTAGGGCGTTCCGATCACCGCGACAGGCGGCGTCTGAGGATCGGTCGGATCGGCCCACAACGCGGCGGCGGTCGCGACACTGAACCCGTCCGAGCACAGGAGCGTGTTGATACCCACCACCTCGCCGAACGCGTTGATGCCGAACGCCGCGGAATTGAGCACCACCCCGGCTCGCGGAAGGTACGAGATGTTCGAGAACGAGCCTTCCGACCAATAGAAGGCGCGAACGCCGCCCGCTTGATTGACTCCGAAAACTCCCACGATCTCGGTCTCATCGTTGATGTCATGGGCGCCTGGCTCATACCCGGCCGCGGAGGTGCCCAGCGCCCCCAAATTCTCCAGCGAGCCGTCCGCGGGGTCGTACAGGAACCCGTAGTACTGGTTGTCGGAGGCCCGACACCACCCGACGGTCTGGCCCAGGTTGTTAACGCCCAGCGCCGCCGACCGGACCGTGCCCGGCAGCAGCGGAATCTCAACGTATCGGTAGGCCGTTTGGGCGCTGGCGACGCCCGACATCAGCATTCCTGCGGCAAAGGCTCGAACGAACATGGCAAAGCTCCTTCAAAGCGGGAGAACCTGCATGATAACGGATCCTGCCGAATAACGGATCCTGCCGACGCGGTGGTGCCCTTTCCCCCTTCCTATGCTCACCTGCCGGGCGGATAGCTCAACGGCTAGAGCACTTGCTTTACACGCAAGGGGTTCGGGGTTCGAATCCCCGTCTGCCCATTTCCTGCCGCGCGTGGCGGCGCCAGCTCGCGGTTTCCTCTCTCCATGAACGCATTCGACCTTCTCTACTCGATCGGCGCGACGGTCCTGGCCCCGGTCTGGATGCGGAAGACGCGGGGGGACTGGCGGGCGAGGCGCGGATTCGCGGATCCTCTTCCCAAAAGCGGCAAGCCGAGGCTCATGCTCCACGCGGTGTCGGTGGGGGAGGTCGCGGCGCTGCGGCATCTGGTCCCGCTCCTGACGCCCGATTGGGATCTGGTGATCTCAGTCGGCACGGATACGGGCATCGCACGGGCCCGCGAGCTTTACGGCAAGCCGGGCGCGAGCCAGGCGACGATCGTCCGCTACCCCATCGATTTCTCGTCCTGCGTCGCTCGGTTCCTCGACGCGGTGAAGCCCGACATCGTCGCTCTCGTCGAGCTTGAGCTTTGGCCGAACTTTGTCCGGGCGTGCGAGAAGCGGGGCATCCCCGTCGCGGTGATCAACGGCAGGCTGAGCGAGCGGTCCTTCCGCGGGTACTCGCGTTTCAAGCGGATCCTCGGGCCCACCTTCGCCCGCCTCACCGTCGCCGCCGTCCAGGACGATGCGTACTTCGAGCGGTTTGTCGCGATGGGCGTGCCCCGCGAGCGCTGCTGCATCACCGGGTCGATGAAGTGGGACTCGGCCACGATCGCGACGAGCGTGCCGGGAGCCGACGACCTTGCTCGCGAACTCGGGATCGACCGGACCAAGCCGCTCGTCGTCGCCGGAAGCACCGCAGAGGACGAGGAAGCGATCCTGCACGCAGCGTGCCTCGCGATCGGGCCGGAGGTGCAGCTTCTGTGCGCACCGCGCAAGCCCGAGCATTTCGATCAGGCAGCGTCGAGTCTTCCCGGGTGCGTGCGGCGGTCGAAGAAGGTCGCGGCGGCACCGGGGACCACGCGATTCCTGCTCGACACGATCGGTGAGCTTCGAAAGGCGTATGCCCTCGCCGATGTCGTCGTCATGGGCCGGAGTTTCGGCTCGCTGTACGGGTCCGACCCCATCGAGCCCGCGGCGCTGGGCAAACCGGTCGTGATCGGTCCCGCGGTCAAGGATTTCGAGACGATCGTCCGCACGATGGACCACGCGGGAGCGATCGTGCGGACCACGCGTGAAAGGGTCCAGGCCGACCTTGAGACGCTTCTCCGCGATCCCGCCGAGAGAGCGGCACTCGGGCAAAGAGCCGTCGCGTGCGTGAAAGCGAATCAGGGCGCGAGCGCGAGGAACGCGCAGCTGGTTGCCAAGTTGAAAGCGACGTGAGGGCTCTGGTGCCTCAGCCGAATCACCCCTCGGGATGGTCGTCGTCGCCGGCGGATTCGCTTGAGTCCTCGCCATCGCCGCTCAGCGTCTCATCGCCCGAGGCGAACTCCTCCGCCCGCTTGAGCGTGTCGGCGCTGATCGAGTCGTAGCACGACGCGAGCAAGCCCACGAGGGGGAAGGTCGAGGTGCCGAAGGGGCTTGGCCCGAGTCGACGGAGCAGCGGATGGGTGATCGGCGGCGCGGCGATCGTCATGTCGAGTTCGGCAAGCTGCGGGCCCATCTCCCAGAACGTTTCCACCACCGCATCAAGCTCGGGTGATTCGATATCCGACACGCCGGGTACGCGGCCGACGTACAAGCCCGCGCCCTGCTGGCCCACCGACCGCATGTGACGCAGCCGGTCGAGAAGCTCCACACCCGGCATGCCCCGCAAGCGGAACATCAGGAAAGGATCGGTCGTGAGGCGCTCGGCAAAGAGATACGCCGCGCAGCACGCGTGCTTGCACCAGCGGTCACCCGAGTCGGACTCCGCCGCGGCCGCGGCGGCAGGAACCGGAGGGGCTGGCGGTGGTGGAGGGGGAGCGGAAGGCGCAGGAGGATCGGTTGCGGCGCCCTGTTCGCCCGGGGCGGCGTCCTCAGGCCCGCCTGTGGCGGGCGGCTGGCCCTGTTGCTGAAGGTGCGCCGTCGCGGCGGCCCAGATCTTGCGGCAGGTGCAGCTGACCTTGAGCTCGCTTACTTCCGTGGGGAAGAGTTTGAGGCCAAGCGGGATGAAGAGGTCGTCGATGTTGGTGGGAAGCTCGCCCGAGAGCAGCTTGGCCGAGTACACGGCGCCCTCGGACATGGCTTTGATGATCTTGTGCCACTGTTCATCGCCGAAGGTCTCAAACCCGATCGAGACGGTGTATGGGCGGTCGGATCGGCCCTGGATCGAAGCGGAAATGCCGCCCCCGTCGGCGGTGAGGGTCTTGGTCTGGCCGATCTTGGCGTAGTTGAGGCCTTCGACGAGGTTTTGCCCGTCGTCCACCGACTCGACGATGCGGATCCATCGCTGCGCGGCCCAACTGCTCGACCAGGGGAGCACCCCGCCCACGCCCTCGGTCAGTTTGATCCCGCTCCGCACCTTCTTGGGGTGAAGCCTGGGTGCGGGATCGGGCCGGCGCTGGAAGTTGGGGTTGTAGGTTGCCACGGGTGTTGGTCGGGTCTTTCTTGCTTTACGCTTCGTCCAGGATCATGTCGTTGCGGAGGGTGAGCAGGTCGCGGAGCTGGTCGGTGTCGAGTTCGGTCAGCCAATTCTCGCCCGCGCCGATGATCTTGTCGGCAAGCTCGGTCTTCTGCTCGATCATCTGGTCGATGCGTTCCTCGAGCGTTCCCTTGACGACGAACTTGTGGACCTGCACTGTCCGCGTCTGCCCGATGCGGTAGGCGCGGTCCGTCGCCTGGTTCTCGACGGCCGGGTTCCACCAGCGGTCAAAGTGAAAGACGTGCGTCGCGGCGGTGAGGTTGAGGCCGACGCCGCCAGCTTTGAGCGAGACGAGCATGACCGGGTTCTTCCCGTCGGCACGCTGGAAGCTCTCGACCATCTTGACGCGCTGAAGCTGCGGCGTGCCGCCGTGAAGGAAAAGCACGTTGCGGCCGAGGTGGTGAGAGAGCATCGACTGAAGGATCGTGCCCATCTGGCGGAACTGCGTGAAGATCAGGGAGCAGTCCCCCTCGCCCACGATCTCTTCCATCATCTCGAGTAGGCGGATGCACTTGCCGCTTCGGCCCGGAGCCGGTGGACGGCCCGTGTCCGGCGTCCAGTCCTTGAGGAGCTGGCTGGGGTGGTTGCAGATCTGCTTGAGACGGATGAGGCCCGAGAGGACCATGCCGCGGCGCTGGATGCCCTCGGCGTTCTCGACCTCGGCGAGCATGCGGCGGACGCATGTCTCGTAAAGCTCCGCCTGTTCGGACGTGAGCGGCGCGAACTCGCGCGTCTCGACCTTCGCCGGCAGGTCCGCGACGACCGTGGGATCGCTCTTGAGGCGGCGGAGAATGAACGGGCGGATCAGGCCGCGGAGCTGATCGGCTTTGGATTTGTCGCGGTAGCGTTCGATCGGGATCGAGAACCGCGTGCGAAATCCGTGCGCGGTGCCGAGGTATCCGGGGTTGAGGAAGTCCAGGATCGACCAGAGCTCGCTGAGCCGGTTCTCGACGGGCGTGCCGGTGAGCGCGACGCGCCGCTGGGCGGGGATGCCGCGAACGGCTTGCGACTGCTTGGCGACGGCGTTCTTGATGTACTGGGCTTCGTCGAGGACGATGCGGCCCCACTCGATCGACTGGAACATCTCGCGGTCGCGATGGGCCAGCGTGTAGGTGGTGATGATGAGGTCGGATTCGGCGACGGCCTGCCGGAAGACATCGCCCAGCTTGCGCTCCGGCCCGTGGTGAACCAGCACGCGAAGGTGCGGGCAGAACCGCTTGGTCTCGTGCATCCAGTTGCCGACGACCGACATGGGGACGATCAGAAGCGTCGGCTTGACCGAAGCGGCGGCGGCGACAACCTCGGGCGGCGCGTCGGGCGGGGCTTCTCGCTCCATCGCGAGAAGTGCGAGAAGCTGGATCGTTTTGCCCAGGCCCATGTCGTCGGCCAGGCACATCGACAGACCCATGCGCTCAAGGAAGACAAGCCAGGAAAGGCCCTTGAGCTGGTATGGGCGAAGCGTGCCGTGGAAGCTCTTGGGCGGCTCGACGTTCGTCAGGTGCTTGTGCGCCGCTTCCGCGTTCATCAGCGACGAGACCCAGCCGGTCGCTTCCAAGCCGACGATGGGGATGCCGGTATCGCGGAGGTCGGTGCCGTACGCGACGCGGAGGGCATCGCCGACGGACATCTCGCCCGACTGGTTCTCGCGCATGAACTTGATCGCGGCTTGCACGTCCTCGGGCCGAATCTCGACCCAGCGGCCGTTGACGCGGACAAGCGGGCTGTTCTTCTTCGCGAGGTGTTCGAACTCTTCAAGCGTGAGCGTGGTTTCTCCCAGCGCGATCTCCCAGCGGTACTTGACGAGGGCGCCAAGGCCGATCTGGGCCGGGCGAGCGCCCGAGCCACCCGCGGGGCCGCCGAAAGCGGGCGGAGCTTCGTCGCTCTCGACGCGCAGACGTGCGCCAAGGCGCGTGAGGGGTGAATCCCACCAGTCCGGGCTTTGAATGCCGAAGCCCTGCTCCTTGAGGAGCGGAGCGACTTCGCGGAGGAACTCGTAAGCCTGCTTGGTGTTGAGGTTGAGGTCGACGGGTTCGGACTCGTCGAGGGCTTTCTCAAGACGCTTGTAGATGCGGCTGGCGCGGCCGAGCTCGCCGAGGATGAGGTCCTGCGGCTGATCGATCCGGCGACCCATGACCGTCAGCGAGTCTCCGGGCAAGCCCCACACGTCCGCGGCGTCGACGATCAGCGTCGAGACGTCCTGCGACTGGAGGTGGAAGCTCAGGCTCCAAGGTGCGGAATCCTCATCCGTGTTGCTCTTGAAAATCGGCTCGGAGACGCGGAAAAGCAAACGCCAGAGGCTGCTTGCACCGCGTTCTTCAAGCACGCTCAGCCACTGGCGGACGCGGCGGAGCATTTCCTGGCGCACAGCGGGCGTGCCGGGAACATCCTGCTGTTCGGCGAGGAGCGCGCGGAGCATCGCGACCGGCTGGTCCTTCGCGGGGTCCTTCTCGGCGACGGCGTCGTAGAACGACTCGGAGATGAGCGCACGGCGCGCCCACGCGTCGGTCAGGCGGCACATGCAGTCTTCGACGATGGCCCACGGCCGGTGGCCATTGCGATCGACGGCGGCGCGGGCTTCGCCCGGCATCGCGGCGACGAGCGCGGAGACGCGCTCGATGGCTTTCCCGTCGGAAAGCCAGGGCTGCCAGCCGGCGGTGGTGGCGCCCTCGATCGACTGTCGGAGGACGGGCACGAAGCGCTGCTCGGCGATCAGGGCGAGCGAGGTCCTCGTAACGGCGGAGTAGAAATCGACGCTTGAGCCGACCCGGGCGACGGCTTTGCCTTCGGACGCGCGATCGGCGAGATCCGCGAGATGCTCGAGAACGGTGGGGACCTGCACCGGCGCGAGACGAAGCGCGGGAACGTCGAAGCGTCCGATCTTGGGCGGGACGAATTCCGGGAGGGCTTCCTCGACCGGCTCGTCGGAAGACTCGACCGGAACCTCGAGGTCATCGAGAAGATCGCCATCGACGGGCGAACGACCGGACTTGGACGCCGGAGCAGCGGCCGGAGCGGCGTTTCCGGTGAGCGTCTGCGCGTTGGGGCTGAGTTCAGGGATCCCTTCGACCGCCGGGATCGCCAGCGTCACCGTCACGGGCTCGCCCTCGACGCCAGCCGGCAGGAGCGAAACCAGTTGGTCAGAGGGTACCGCGAAGGGGTGCGACGGCATCCGCCCGGAAGCGGGCGCGGCCGGAGCGGTCCGTAAAGTGGTCCGCGCATCCTCCGCCCAGAGGCAGAGCGTGCCCTCGGTCCAGACCGCGTGAATCACCCATGATTGAGCCGGGGATTGATCCGACAGATTCGTCCTCCCGCGTCCCTTCGGGACCCGCTAGTCCACCCCAGTACCGACCGAATCCCCACCGATCACTCGCCCGAACCCCCGCCCGAACTCCCGCCGACACGCACCCCCGACGTTTCGAGCCCGCCCCACCGAACACACCGGCGTCCCCGCGTGGACGGGCGGGCGCGCCGGGCCTGAGAATGAGGGCGGTGGGACTCGAACCCACGACCAACGGATTAAAAGTCCGTTGCTCTACCGACTGAGCTACACCCTCGATGTCGTCCATGCAGGACAGTGTTCGCCCCTTGGTCGGGCGAAGATGCGATGGTAGGTGGGATCCCCGCGAAAGTCGTGCCGCTTCGGTGCTTGGAGCGTGGACGCCGGGTGCCGCGCGCGTTCTGACGACGATCGCGAAACGGAGAGACCAGAGGCGTTGGGCTCTGTTCGGGGGTGCCTTCCGAGAGGTTTGAGATCGCTCCGAATCCGGTCTATGCTTCCGTCCTTCGGAACCGACCGTGACGGACGCTGACTCCCGCGAGGGACGAAGCCGAGGCGCGGTTTGGGGCACGCTCAGCGCGGCTGCAGGCGTGTCCAGTTCCGGACCGGGCGACTCCCGACAGGGAGGTCGAGCCGGTCTCTGCCGCGGAACCGCTCGCCTGAGACTGCTTCAGGCTGACACGGGCCGCTGGTCTGTGTCGCGTCGGTCGGCGAGAGCTGCCCGCACGCTGAGCGAGAGCACTTCCGCTTTGGATCTCTCGTACAACCCGCTGGAGGCCTGTCGTTTGGGCCGCTGTCGTTTGGGCGATGGTGTAACGGTAGCACAGCAGTTTTTGGTACTGCTTGTCATGGTTCGAATCCATGTCGCCCAGTTGTTCCGTCGTCCTCAGTTCCCCTGTCACCTCCTCGCCTTGTGAAGTCTGCCACCGATGAGCAACAGCACTCCACAACGTCCATCCGCGATCATCCTCGCCGCCGGCAAGGGGACACGGATGAAGTCCGACCTGCCGAAGGTGGTCCACCCCATCGGCGGCCGGCCGATGGTGTGCTCGGTCGTCGACGCTTGCCGCGCCGCCGGCTGCGGCAAGATCGTCGTCGTGGTCGGGTATCAGCAGGAGAAGGTCCGCGAAGCCCTCGCCGGCTACGGCGTCGAGTTCGCCGTCCAGGAAGAACAGCTCGGCACCGGCCACGCGGTCATGTCCGCCGAGCACGTCATGAAGGGCGTCACGGGTGAGGTCTTTGTCCTGGCTGGCGATGGCCCGCTCATCCGCCCCAAGACCCTCCGCGAGCTTCTCGGCCGCCACCGCAACGCGAAAGCGTCGGCTTCGCTCGCCACCAGCGTCATCGAGGACCCCACGGGGTACGGCCGCATCGTCCGCGACGACGCGGGCCGCTTCCGCTGCATCGTCGAGCACAAGAACGCGACCGACGAACAGCGCAAGATCCGCGAGGTCAACCCCAGCTACTACCTCTTCGACGCCCCGACCCTCTTCCAGACCCTGAAGCGCGTCGAGCGCAACCCCGGCAGCGGCGAGTACTACATCACCGACGTGCCCGACCTGCTTCTCCGCGACGGCAAACGCGTCGAGGTCGTCGAAGCCGTGCCCTCCGAGGACGTCCTCAGCATCAACACCCCCGAGGAGCTCGCCAAGGTCGACCGCATCTACCGCGGCCGCTCGGAGAACTGGACGGGAAGCGGGTACGACACGCACGACATGAAGATCTTCGCGGGCCGCAACAGCCGCGAACTCACTGATCGCATCTGCACGCACCTCATGATGCCCATGGGCGTCGCGAAGACCAACGTCTTCCCCGACGGCGAGGTGCTCGTCAAGCTCGACGAGGACGTTCGCGGCCGCGACTG
>JBIKTT010000378.1:0-3440 GCA_044347925.1 Phycisphaerales bacterium | reverse complement strand
CTCTGGGCAAGCGTCATCACCGTCTACGGCGACGCCGACACCCTCGAAGCCTTCACCGGCACCGAAAACCCCATGCCCGCGCGCGTCCTCCTGCTGGACGCCCAAGGCAAAGTCCTCTGGTTCCACGACCGTGGATTCAGCCCGATCCTCGCGCAGGAACTCGACACGAAAATCCGAGCGCTCGCCGATTCAAAGTGAGGCGGCTGGCCCCAAGCGAGTTATGAGACCTCGCGAAATCCCCGCCCCCGGCCCCAGACGCCCACCGGATCAGGGCTCGATCCCCATGATCTGCCCGATGTGCTGCCGTCGATAGGCGAAGATCCGCTCAAGGTCGCGACGCACGAAAAGCACATGCGCCAGGCTCCCAAGCGGCCCGAAGGGAATCCGGTAGCGCACCGTGTCCACCATCCGAGTCGCGCCCGGACCACTCGGATTCCGCGGATCCGGAACCGAGAAGAACTCGTGCGTGTGATGCCACAACGCGTAGGGCCCCTTGATCTGCTCATCCACAAAGGAGTGTGGCGGACACCACGATGAGATCAGCGTCTTCCACGTCATCGGAAGGCCCCGCAGGCCGATCCGGTAGTCCATCCGCGCTCCGGTCTTCATCTCAACCGGAAGCGGCGTCAGGATCCTGAAGTTCAGCCAAGACGGCGTGATCCGCTCCAGATTCGCCACGTCAGAGAAGAACGCGAAGACCTCATCCCGCGGGCGTGGGATCACAAAATCAGAGACCAACGTGTGCTCATGCATGTCGGGGAACTGTTCGCCTCCGGCTTCCCCGAAGATTCAGACGCCAAGCCCGGGTGATTCTCAAGTAGAAGGGTCGGGAAGGGCCGATAGCGAGAGAGTACCGGCTACGCTTGGGCAAGACTTGCGCCCAAGGACTTCTCCCCCTCATCAGTCGAGCGGGGAAGCCGCACGGAGGATCCGTGCGGGGCCCGGACACAAGCGGAGGCTTCGGATGCCCACGGACGAGAACACACTCACAGTCATTGCACGCGACGCGAAGTTCAAGGGCGAACTCGTCCTCGATCAGGCCGCCAAGATCTACGGAAGCGTCGAAGGACGCATCGTCAGCGGCGGCGAAGTTCACATCGCCGAAGGCGCGCTCTGCAAAGCCACCGTCGAAGCCCGGAGCGTCATCGTCGACGGAACCGTCGAAGGTGACGTCGTCGCTCGCGAGCGACTCAGCCTCTCCGGCAAAGCCCGCGTCAAAGGCGACATCAACGCCGCCGCGATCATCGTCGCCGAGGGCGCGACCTACACCGGCCAGTGCCGTGTCGGTCCCCAGGCCGCCAAGGCCGGCGAGGAAGCCGAGATCGAGCCCAAGCCGCGCGTCACGCGCCTCGCCAACATGAACGGGCCCGTCAACAACGCCGCCCCCGCCACCTCGACGCCCACGCCGAGCTGGCTCCAGTCGCCCAAAGCGACCCCTCACTGATCAATCGATTTCTGGTGGCCGGCTTCGGGGTCCGTTCCCGAGTCGCCGGTGGGAACAAAAGACCCGGGCGTCGCTGGTGGCGACGCCCGGTCTTCATTTTGGCACCCCGCGCCCCGTCTACCCTCGGGCATGAATCTCACCAGGTCCCCGCTTGGCGTCTCCGTTGAACTCCCCGGCGGCTCGTCGCTCCTGCTCCGCCACATCATCGGCATCGGCATGAACTACGCCGCCCACGCCCTGGAGCAAGGCAAGGGCGCGCCCGAACGCCCCGTCCTCTTCACCAAGAACCCCCTCGCCGCCTCGCTCCATGGCGAACCCATCGTCATCCCCAGAATCTGCCAGGACCGCCCGCAGGTCGACTTCGAAGCCGAGCTCGCCGTCGTCCTCATGCACCCCCAGGGCAAGCCCCTCCGCGACATCCCCAAAAGCGAAGCTCTCTCCTGCGTCCTCGGTTACGCCCCCGCCAACGACGTTTCCGCCCGCTGGTGGCAGAAGGAAGGCGCCGGCGGTCAGTTCAACCGCGGCAAGAGCTTCGACACCTTCTGCCCCCTCGGCCCCGTCCTGACGCCCGCCAGCAAGGTGCCCGACCCGCAAGCCCTCCGCCTCATCTGCCGCCTCAATGGGCAGACCATGCAGGACACCGGCACCGGCGACATGATCTTCGACGTCGCCACCCTCATCGCCGAGTGCACCAGCGGGACCACACTCCTCCCGGGCACCGTCATCCTCACCGGCACCCCCAGCGGCGTCGGCATGGCCCGCAAACCGCCGGTCTTCCTCCAAGCCGGCGACCAGGTCGAAATCGAGATCCCCGGCCTCGGGACGCTCTCGAATCCCGTCACGGCCGAGTAACCCACCTATTCAGGCGGGTCGGCCGTTATCGCCCGCGAGCCGCCGTCACAGGCCGTGCACACGGAATCCGATTCTGCGACACTATGGGGACATTGGGTTCGCCCTCCGCGATCCCGCGCTTCCGCCCGATGGTCTTCGGTGCGGAGGACGCCAGTTGCCCGTTCGCAAGTCCTATGTCTACGGAAACAGACCCCAAGCCGGCGCCGAGTCTCGACGAAAGCGTCGAGTCGTTGCTCAGTGAAATGAGCCAAGCCGCCGATCGGCTCAACGCCGAGTTGGAAGCTTCCAAACCCAAAGCAACCGAGGCGGCCCAGCCGCAGCTCGAGGACCTCGCCGCAGCCGTCGACGAAATGGTCAAGGAGGTCGCCGCCGCCGTCGCGCCCCCCGGCGATCCCACCGCTGCCCAGACGCCGACCCCCAAAGCCGACACCCAAGCCCCCACCGCCGAGCCCGTCGCAAAGCAGCCCACCGATCACGACATCCAAGCCGCTCAGACCGCCGAGGAACCGGCAACCGCCGAAGAGCCCGCGGAAGAGCCCGCTCCTCAAGCCGAAACCGACGCGCAGCCCGAGCCGGTCGCCGAAGCCGCCGAAGCCTCCGCCGAAGAAACCACCGCCGATTCCGACGACGGCGTCGAGAGCCTCGCCACCGACGCGTTCGCTTCGCTCTCGGATGAATTGCTCGCCGGCCTGGACCGCGACGACCCGACGATCGTGGTGGGCAACGCCCCGGCCACCGGCTCCGCAGGCACGGGCGGCGGCGAACGCGACAGCTTTGACTCGCTCACGGACGAACTCCTCTCCGGTCTTGGCGAGCCCAAGCCCGCCGAGGCGGAGCCCGTCGCCGAAGCCAAGGAGCACGCCGCCAAGCCCGAGCCGGTCGCGCCCCCGCCCCCGGTCGCTCACGGAAGCACTCCTCCACCACCTCCGCCGACGCCCGTCGCCGAGGAAGCCCCGCACACCACCACCGCCGCGCGGCGCGTGCTCCACGCCGCAGGCCACGCGGCCTCGCAGGTCGCAAGCAAAGCCGAGCCGCACGCTCTCCGCGCCGTCGCCACCATCAGCGCTCCGCTTCAGTCCAGACCCAGGACCTTCCGCGACACCCTCGGCTGGCTCGGCGTCTATACGCTCTTCGTCGGCCTCAC
>JBIKTT010000016.1:0-11791 GCA_044347925.1 Phycisphaerales bacterium | reverse complement strand
AACCCTCGGACAGTGGCACCCCGGGTTGAGCTTGAATCGGGCGGGCCGTCAGGGAGTCGTGCCACCTGCCGGAACTCGGTTACTCCGAGCCTTCTGATTGTGGTTGCTTCAGAATTTCTGGCGCAGTATTGGCGGAGATATCGAGGCTTCGAGTTGGAGGGACCGGCGAGACGGCATTCTCCATTTGCTTCCTCAGAGCCACACTCTCTTCATGTTTCACCCTACCTCGCAACATCATAGTGGATGCTAGCCAGTCCATGACCGGCTTGTACGGCATCATGAAAGATCTGGTCGGGTCGATCGGATGGCACCGGCTAAGAATGGCTTTATAGTCGTCGAGGAGTTGTGGTGTGAAGTTCTTTTCGAGCAGGGGTGGTATCGCGTGCTCCAGTTGATTGCGAAGAAAGGCCAAGCCGCGAACTGCGCCTGTAGGGTTCTTGTGATGAGAAAAAATTGCTGACGAGCCCCTCAGCGCCTCGGTCAGCGTGAGCATGACCTCCGATTCGGCTGATCGGCAAAACACGCAGTCTATCTTGCTGCACGGCCAAGGATGGGAGGGTTGTTGGCGACTGGCGATCTTGCCAGCATGAAGTCTTACGAATTCTCTGTTCAATTCCTCGATCTGGGGCATCAAATCGGGGTCAAAGCGAGCGATCAAGATCCCCGCATCTCGAAGGCGAAGCTCGCCCCGGCCGCGAATTGTATCGTTCGGATCGAGCGTCCCGATATAGACCTTGCTTATGCGGGGCTCGATTATGCGGTCGGCGCAAGCGATCTTCGGCGAATTGCGAGAAGTACAAGGTTCCAAGGTTGTGTAAAGTGTCGAGCCCGCCAATGTCGCAGCAGGCAGTTTCTTTTCTAGAAGTGTGAACTCCGCGTGTTCCCCTGGCGAAATCTCTCCGCGCTACGCATCCCCCAGTAGTACCCCATTGTGGACGACGACCGCGCCGACTTTGGGAGAGACCTTTCCTGGTTCGCTTGTGCATTTGCGTGCGACCTCGATCGCTCGCAGCATGAACTGACGATCGATATTGTCGGGAGATGCTGCGTTGCTCGGAGTGACTGACATCGACGAACCTCACTGTACTGGTGACAATGGACTTCGCATGTGTTCTATTATGGCGGTGCTGAACTCGGCGAGTTTGGGGGTGGAATTGGGCATTTGGTGGTGGAGTTCGGCTTAGAAGTTTCAAATTTCGAATTGGAAAGCTTGGACTACGGAAAGGATACACCCGCTTCGGCCTTGCTGCGCGGCCACCTCCCCCGCCGCGGGCGGGGGCGGGGGCGGGGAGGGGTTCAGGCCATGTGCTTGATGACTGCCGTGCCGAATTCGGAGCATTTGACTTTGGTGGCGCCTTCCATCATGCGGTGGAAGTCGTAGGTGACGGTTTTGGCGGCGATGGCGCCGTCCATGCCTTTGATGATGAGGTCGGCGGCTTCGGTCCAGCCCATGTAGCGGAGCATCATTTCGCCGGAGAGGATGACGGAGCCGGGGTTGACCTGGTCGAGGTTGGCGTATTTGGGGGCGGTACCGTGGGTGGCTTCGAAGATGGCGTGGCCGGAGACGTAGTTGATGTTGGCGCCGGGGGCGATGCCGATGCCGCCGACCTGGGCGGCGAGGGCGTCGGAGAGGTAGTCGCCGTTGAGGTTGAGCGTGGCGATGACGTCGAAGTCTTTGGCGCGGGTGAGGACCTGCTGGAGGGTGATGTCGGCGATGGAGTCCTTGATCATGAGCTTGGACTTCCACTGGCCGTTGCCGTGGGTGGGGGCGAGTTTGAGGACGGTTTCGACTTCGGCGATGACCTTTTTCTGCTGGTCGGGGGTCATCATGTCGAAGCCGGGGTCGATGAGCTTGGCGTTGGCTTCGGAGGTGAGGGCGGGGTTGGCGTCTTTGTTGCCGAGGATCCAGGATTCGCGTTCGGTGACGATTTTGTCGCGGAAGTGTTCCTGGGCGAGGGCGTAGCCCCAGTCCTTGAAGGCGCCTTCGGTGAACTTCATGATGTTGCCCTTGTGGACGAGGGCGACGGACTTGCGGTTTTGCTCGAGGGCGAACTTGATGGCGGCGTAGACGAGGCGGCCGGAGCCGACGCGGGAGACGGGCTTGATGCCGAGGCCGACCTGGACGGCGGGGCGGAGGTCAGAGCCGACGGCGGCGAACCAGGAGTCGGAGGCGTCCTTGGTGCCGAAGCGGATTTTGGCGAAGTCCTTGGGGAACTCTTTGGCGAGGAAGTCGAGGAGCTTTTGGGAGTCTGCGGTGCCGGCGGCGTATTCGATGCCGGCGTAGATGTCTTCGGTGTTTTCGCGGAAGATGACCATGTCGACGTCGCCGGGCTTTTTGACCGGGGAGGGGACGCCTTGGAACCAACGGACGGGGCGGAGGCAGACGTAGAGGTCGAGCATTTGGCGGAGGGCGACGTTGAGGGAGCGGATGCCGCCGCCGACGGGGGTGGTGAGGGGGCCTTTGATGCCGACGAGGTATTTGCGGAAGGCTTCGACGGTGGCGTCGGGGAGCCAGTTTTTGGTGAGGTTGAAGGCTTTTTCGCCGGCGTAGACCTCGAGCCAGTCGATTTTGCGTTTGCCGTGGTAGGCTTTTTCGACGGCTCCGTCGATGACGCGGACGGAGGATTTCCAGATGTCGGGGCCTGTGCCGTCGCCTTCGATGAAGGGGATGATGGGGTTTTCGGGGACGTTGAGCTTGCCGTTGAGCATGGAGATGGGGCTAGGCATGGATGGCTCCTCTGGAGGGTGAGACTGGGAAAAGTGAATCGTGGGGATGTTAGGTGGGGAGAGGGTGAGGGGCGGGAGGGTTGACTGGGGGGAGGGGATCGGTTCCAATGGGAGGATGAGCACGAGGCGAGCGAGAGGAGCGGCGGTGGCGTTGGTGGCGCTTGTGGTGGCGTCGTGGGGGATGGTGGGCCTCCGGCAGCCGGAGGGAGGGGCGTGGGGGAGCGGTGAGAACCAGTGGCGGGATGTTGCGGCGAAGCGGTCGAAGATACGGCTTGCGGTGCCGCACTATTTGGCGAAGGGGATGATCACGTCGCCTGGGGATGGAGGGGCGGATGACGGGTTTGGGGTGCGGGTGGTGGTGGAGGCGGCGCAGGCGGTGGGGCTTGAGGTGGAGGTGGCGACGACGTTTAACGCGAAGCCGGAGGACTTGCTGGAGGGCGGGGAGTTTGATGCGGTGACGGGGGTGTCGCTTTTGGATTCGCGGCTTGGGAAGATGGCGTTCACGATGCCGATTTTTCTGGCACGGGGCGCGGTGTATTCGCGTCGTGGGACGGAGGTGGAGTGTGATGCGGAGGGGTTGAAGGGGAAGCGAGTGGTGGTGGCGCGGGACGGGGTGGGGTATGAGTGGAGCGTGGCGCGTGGCGTGGATGTGGTGGCGGCGATGAAGCTATCGGAGGCGTTTGAGATGGTTCGTCGCGGGGAGGCGGACTATGCGGTGACGACGATGCCTGCGGGGCGGTATCAGCTTGAGCAGATGGGGGTGACGGATCTGGTGGAGACGGGGATTGATGACGATTCGTTTGTGCGGGCGTTTGCGGTGGCGGTGCGGAAGGATGATGCGGCGCTTGCGTCGCTTTTGAATGTCGGATTCGGGATGCTGGAGAGCAACGGACGGTGGCACGAGCTTTACGCGGAGTATGCGGAGAAGTACCAGCCGCTACGTCGTCCGCCGGTGGTTTCGGCGCGGCTTGTGGCGTGGGCGGGTGGGATCACGGCGGTGGTGCTGGTGGGCTTGTCGCTGGGTTTTGCGATATCGAGTCGGCGGCTTGCGAAGCGGACAGCGGAGATGCGAGGTCGGGACGAGCAGTTGACGCTTTTGAGCGAGAGCGCGCCGGCGCTGATTTACTCGTATGTGGTGGGGCGGGACGGGACGCGGACGCTGGGGTATGTGAGTCCGCAGATGAAGAGCTGGCTGGCGACGTTTCCGTGCATGGAGTTGGGGCAGGACTACAAGCGGAAGATGCACGAGTGCATTCATCCTGATGATCGGGCGGAGTACGACCGTCAGGTGGACATGAGCCGTGGGAACCTGACGAACTTCGACGTGGTGTATCGCTTGAAGGACGCTTCGGGGCAGTATCGGCTGCTTCACACGCTGGTGACGCCACAGGAGTGCGAGGAGGGCGTGAGGTGGAATGCGCTGGTGGTGGACCTGACGGAGAGCACGCGGGCGGAGCGGGTGGCGAAGGAGGCGACCGAGCGGTTCAACGCGATCTGTGATGGATCGCGTGACGCGATCATCCTGTTCCGACCTGAGGATGAGCAGGTGCTTGCGGTGAACAGCCGAGCGTGCGAGATGTACGGGTATTCGCGCGAGGAGATGATGTCGATGTCGCTGAAGCGACTCGCGATGAACGAACCGGCGGGCCGGGAGCTCTTGAAAGCGGCGATTGAGCGAGGGTGGTGCCAGAGCGACAATTGGCGGCACCGTCGGAAGGATGGGACGGTCATCGATGTGCAACTGAGCGGGCACATGGTGGAGTATGACGGGGAGCGGGCGGTGCTTTCGATCAACCGCGATGTGACGGAGCAGAACCGTCTGCGTCAGGCGGCGGACCGGGAGCGACGGGTGTTTCTGGGCGGTCCGACGGTGGTGTTCCGTTGGGCGAACGTGGAGGGGTATCCGATCGAGCACGTGTCGGACAACGTGGCGCAGTTCGGGTACACGGTGGAGGACATGATCTCGGGGCGTGTCGCGGCTGCGTCGATGGTGCATCCGGAGGACCTGCAGCGGGTGCTTGAGGAAGCCAAGCACGCGGACGAGACGGGGGCGAGCAGCTACGAGAGCGAGTATCGGGTGCTGACGAAGAGTGGGGAGACGCGGTGGGTTCACGATTACACGGCGCTGGTGCGGGATGCCGCCGGGAAGACGCTTTACTTTGAGGGGTGCTTGACGGATCAGACGAATCTTCGTCGGGCGGAGGAGCAGCGTCGGCAGCTTGAGCGGCAGTTGTGGCAGTCGCAGCGTGTGGAGAGTCTGGGTGTGCTGGTGGGGGGAGTCGCGCACGACTTCAACAACCTGCTGGTGGGGATTCTGGGGAACGCGGGGCTTGCGCGTCGGCAGCTTGACAGGCTCGAGGAGCTTGAGCGGAGCCTTGGGCGGATCGAGGAGGCGGGGAAGTTCGCGGCGGACCTGATCAAGCGTCTTGTCGGGCAAGCGGGGGCACCGTCGTCGTCCGCGGAGCCGGTGGATCTGGCGGAGCTTGGTGCATTGATGGTGGACACGCTGGGGCCGCGGGTGCCGAGGTGGATCAACGTCTGTCGCGCGGGCGGGTCGGCGTGGACGCGGGTTGACGGTGTCGCGGTGAGGCAGGCGGTGATGAACCTGCTGACGAACGCGGCGGACGCGATCGGGACGCGCAAGGGCGAGGTGTGTGTGAGGACCGGGGTGCGGGAGTTTGATCCCGCGGCGGAGCGGGACTGCTGCGTGGGGCGTGAGCTGCCTCGGGGCAAGTACAGCTTCCTGTGCGTTGAGGACAGCGGCGGGGGGATCAGCGATGAGGTGAAGTCGGGGATGTTCGAGCCGTTCGTGAGCACGGGGCACGAGGGGCGCGGGCTTGGATTGGCGCTGGTGCGATCGATCATGAGGCGGACGGGCGGAGCGGTGTGCGTGCGGACGGTGCGCGGGGTGGGAACGTGGTTTGAGCTTCTTTGGCCGGCGGATGCCGTGCCGGAGGCTTCCGAGGCGGCGCCGGAGGTGCGGGAGAGACGCACGGTGCTCGTGATCGACGATCATGCGGCCGTGCGCGGCACGGCGGTTGAGATGATCCGATCGATGGGATATCGGGTGCTTGAGGCGCGGCTGGGTGAAGAGGGGTTGGCGCTGGCGGAAGCGAGCAAGCCCGACGCGGTGCTTTTGGATGTGACGCTGCCTGGGATGTCAGGGTGGCAGGTGCTGGAGAAGCTGCGTGTGGTGTCGCCGGAGACGCGCGTGGTGATGTCGAGCGGGCACGACGTGGCGCGGCTTGCGTCTCGGGCGAAGCCGGACGTGCTTTTGCCCAAGCCGTATGTGTTTGATGATCTGCGGGCGGCTTTGGAATCGCTGGTGCCGATCGGGGCGAGCGAGGCGCGGTAAGCGGGCGCGGGTCAGACGAACAGGACGATGAGCTCGGCGGGTCCGTGGACGCCGGTGATGAGGATTCCCTCGATGTCGGCGGTCTTGCTGGGGCCGGAGATGATGGTTCGCGAGGCTGCGGCGGTGCTTAGGGGCGGGAGGTCGAGGAGATCGGGGACGAGCTGCGACCATTTGAGCAGGGCGATGTGGATGGGTGGGACCATGGCGGCGGCGCGGGGGGCGTGGGGCCCTGAGGCGACGACGATGGAGCCGGTTTCGGCGATGGCGGCTTGAACGTCCGTGATGCCGGCGCCCGCGGCGAAATGGTGGAGGGGGCCCTCGCCGATGAGGATCTTGATGCCGCAGGAGTCGAGCAGTCGCGTCACGGACTGACGGAGGGTGTCGTCGGTGATGGCGAGGGTGACTTGCCGGACCGAGCGATTTGAAAGCTCGCGGGTGAGGACCGGGCCGAAAGGGGACTCGTCGAGGACGGTGATGCCCGCGGCGCGGGCGCGGGTGAGGAACATCGCGCGGATGTCGTCGGTGGTTGAGACGAGACGTGCGAGGCTTTCGTCGGGGACGGGTGCGTCGGTCGTCGTCGAGCGGGGTTGCTTGGCGACGGCGGCGCGGACGCTTTCGAGGAAGGCGGCGCGGGTGGTGCGCGGGGTGGACATGTTGGTGGTCATGACTGTGGCCCCTTGCGCGAGGCCCACCAGTCGCGGAAGCTGCGTGGGGCGGGGGCGGGGAATTGGCGGCGAGCGGTCCAGCCGGCGAGGGGGCCCGGGAGGGCGGAGAGCCAGCGGCGGCCTGCGGCGTCGGTGGAGTCTGCGGCGGTGTTCATGAACCAGCGGGCGGCGGCGGAAGCGGCCCGGTAGCGGGCGGGGGAAGCGAGGGTCCACGCCCAGGCTTTCATCGCGAGGCGTTCGCTGAGGGGCGTGAGGTGGCGCGAGTCTTGCCACTGGCGGAGGCGGATGAGTTCGCGGGGGATGTCGATGTGGACGGGGCAGGCTTCGAAGCAGGCGCCGCAGAGGGAAGATGCCCGCGGCAGGTCGGGGTAGTTTTCGACGCCTTTGAGGTGGGGGGTGAGGACAGCGCCGATGGGGCCGGAATACACCGCGCCGTAGGCGTGACCGCCGCCGACTTTGCGGTAGACGGGGCAAGCGTTGAGGCATGCTCCGCAGCGGATGCAGCGGAGGAGTTCGCGGGCTTCGGAAGCGAGGAGGTCGACGCGGCCGTTGTCGAGGAGGACGACGTGCATCTCGCGGGGGCCGTCTTGCTCGGTGGCGCGGCGGGGACCTGTGATGGTGGTGGTGTAGACGGTGATGGGCTGGGCGGTGGCGGAGCGGGCGAGGAGTTTGAGGAAGATGGGGAGGTGGGCGGCGGAGGGGATGAGCTTTTCGATGCCGACGAGGGCGATGTGGACGTTGGGGCAGAGGACGGAGAGGTCGGCGTTGCCCTCGTTGGTGCAGAGGACGAGGGAGCCGGTGTCGGGGAGGAGGAAGTTGGCTCCGCTGATGCCGATGCCGGTGGTGGCGGCGCGTTCGAAGAGGTCGCGCATGTGGGCGCGGGCGATGGCGGTGAGTTCGGAGGGTTCTTCGGTGTAGCGGGCGTGGAGTTCGCGGGTGAAGGCGCGGCCGACGGCGGTGCGGTCCTTGTGGATCATGGGGGTGACGATGTGGGAGGGAGCGTCGCCGTCGAGTTGGAGGATGAACTCGCCGAGGTCGGTTTCGACGGTCTTGACGCCGGAGGCTTCGAGAGCGGGGACGAGGGCGGTTTCCTCGGTGGCCATGGATTTGGCTTTGACGCAGAGCGTGGCGTTGGCGGCGGCGGCGATGGCGAGGACGATGGCGTTGGCTTCGGCGGCGTCTTTGGCGAAGTGGACCTTGGTGCCGGCGGCTTGGGCGCTCGTGATCCACTGGTCGAGGTAGCGGTCCAGGTGTTCGAGGGTGTGCTGTTTGATCGCGCCGGCGTGGCGGCGGAGGTCGTCGTATCGGTCACCGAAGGCTGAAGCGGCGACGGAGCGGCGGCCGGTGTCTTTGACGCGGGTGGCGTGGTGGACGAACTGCTGGAGCTGGAGGTCGCGGCTGGCGGCCTTGGCACGCTCGGGGATGGTGTAGGGGAGCTTGGGGCTGAGGATGGTGTCCATCTAGAGGCCCTCCGCGGGGAGCAGGCCCATGGCTTCGGCGAGGAGTTCGGCGAGGTGGCGGGTTCTGAGGTGGGGGCGATGGTGGCCGGTCTTCATGCGTTGGCAGGCGCCGTCGATGTTCATGGCGCAGCCGGCGTCGTTGCAGATGAGCGTCTGTGCTCCGGTGGCGGCGATGTCCTGGACCTTCTCCTCGACCATGGGGCCGGAGATCTCGGGGTGCTTGACGGCGAAGGCGCCGCCGAAGCCGCAGCATTGTTCGGCGTGGGCGAGGGGGCGGAGGTCGATGCCGGGGATGAGAGCGAGGATGCTTGGGGTGCTGGAGGGGCCGAGGCTTCGCTGGTGGCAGGAGGGGTGGAAGGTGGCGGGGGTGGGAGTGGGGGTGGGAGTGGGGGTGGGGGCGGTTCGCGGTTCGCTCAAGGCTTCGGCGAGCTTCTTCTCACCCACCACTTTGCTGAGGAACTCGGCGAACTCGAAGGTCTTGGCGGCGAGGGCTTTGGCGCGGGCGAGGTCGCGGGCGCTCTCGTGGAAGAGGTGGAGGTTGTGCTCACGGACCATGGCGGCGCAGGAGGCCGAGGGGGTGACGACGTGGGTGGCGGTCTCGAAGATGTCGAGCATGCGGAGGGCGAGGGCTCGGGCGTCGTCGTGGCGGCCGGTGTTGTACATCGGCTGGCCGCAGCAGGTCTGGGCGGCGGGGAAGTCGACGTCGTAGCCGAGGGCTTCGAGGACGAGGACGACGGCTTGACCGGCGCGGGGGTAGAACTGGTCGGTGAGGCAGGTGACGAAGAGGGAGACGGTGGGCGGGGTGGGGGGCACGGAGAGAGGGTACAGGAGATTGGCGTGAGCGGGTGAAGGGATGAGTGGGTGTGGGGGTGTGGGAAGGGACATGGCAGATCACCCTACCGGGGGCGTTGCCCCCGGCTACTGGCGATGACCCCTGCGGGGTCGGAGGATGACGGGGCGGCGAGTGGTTTGTCGCGATCGGCGCGAGCGTGGCTCGGCTTGCGGGACGGTCTTCGCAACGCGGTGTTTCCTATTGTTTCGCCCTGTGAACGACTCCACTCCGACATCCCCCACATCGCCGTTTCCCCCCACGCCTGATGGGTCTTCCGGTACTCCGCCGGTTCGACCGGATGAGCCGACGGCGCCGATGCCGGCGGAGTCGGGGGCGGGGGGGATCCACTCGGCGGATGTGTTCGGGGCCGGGGCCGGGGTGAGTGTTGCCGGTGGTGTGGCGGGTGGTGCGGCCGGTGGTGCGGCGGGTGGGGTGGTGGTTGCGGGCGGGGCGGCGCTGATGGAGGGGCCGGGGAGCGCGATTGGGCCGTACCACGTGCTCAGGGTTTTGGGCGAGGGTGGGTTTGGGATTGTGTATCTGGCCGAGCGGCGGGTGCCGATCGTGCAGCGGGTGGCGGTCAAGGTGATCAAGCCGGGGATGGATAGCAGGCTTGTGGTCGCGCGGTTCGAGCAGGAGCGGCAGGCGCTGGCGGTGATGAACCACCCGGGCATCGCGAAGGTGTTTGATGCGGGGACGACGCTGAATGGACGGCCGTACTTCGCGATGGAGTATGTCGAGGGGCTGCCGATCACGGACTACTGCGACCGGATGATGCTCGGGACTCGGGAGCGGCTGAAGCTTTTTGTCCAGGTGTGCGAAGCGGTGCAGCACGCTCACCAGCGCGGGATCATCCACCGGGACCTCAAGCCGAGCAACGTGCTTGTGGTGTACGGCGGGCGCGGGAGCGGGACGGACGGAACGGAGGGGGCGCTCGTCAAGGTCATCGACTTTGGGATCGCGAAAGCCATCGGGCGTGGCGAGATGTCGCGGTCGGCGTTCACCGAGCACGGGCAACTGATCGGGACGCCGGAGTACATGTCGCCGGAGCAGGCGACGGGGGGAGGTGGGGGCGGTGGGGGAGGTGGGGGCGGGGGCGGGAAGTCCAACGAGGATGGGGACGCGGGGGATGTGGACACGCGGACGGACGTGTACAGCCTGGGCGTGCTGCTTTATGAGCTGCTCGTGGGGACGCTGCCGTTTGACAGCTCGACGCTTCGGTCGGCGGGGTACGCGGAGATCCAGCGGGTGATCCGCGAGGTGGAGCCGCCGCGGCCGTCGACGCGGCTGAGCCAGATGGGGGCGGCGGCGGAAGAGGTGGCCAGGCGGCACCGGTCGGACGTGACTTCGCTGCGGCGGGAGCTGAACCGGGAGCTGGAGTGGATCCCGCTGATGGCGATGCGGAAGCGTCGGCGGGACCGGTACCGCAGCGCGGACCAGCTCGCGGACGACATCCGGAATTACCTCGAGGGCAAGCCGCTGATCGCGGGGCCCGAGTCGGTGACGTACCGGGCGAGCAAGTTCGTCAAGCGGCACCGGGTCGCGGCGGTGACGGGGACGCTGGTCGCGCTCGGCCTGATCGCGGGAGCGGGCGGGATCGTCGGCGGGTACGTGCGTGCGACGGAGTCGGCCGAGGCCGAGCGGATGGCGGCGGAGCGGGCGACGAAAGCCGCGGCGCTCGCGCAGCAGGAGGCCACGCGGGCGACGGAGCTTGCGGCGAAGGAACGCAAAGCACGCGAGGATGAGACGGAGCAGCGCAAGCGGTCCGAGACGAACATGATGTTCCTGCTTCAGATGCTCGCGTCGGTGAGCCCGGAGAACGCCAAGGGGCGCGAGGTGACGGTGCGGGAGATGCTGGATACGGCGGCGGGGATCGTGGGCGAGGCGATGAAGGGGCAGCCGTACTCGGAGGCTTCGCTTCGGTCGGCGATCGGGCAGACGTACTTCCATCTGGGGCGGTTCGAGGAAGCGGTGACGCAGCTGACGATCGCGGCGGATCTGGATGAGGCGAACCTGGGCGCGGACGACAAGAACGCGATGGAGACGCGGTACTACCAGGCGGTCGCGATGTACTCGCTGGGGAAGACGGCGGAAGCGACGAAGATCTGGGAAGCGGTGTACGAGCGGCGGGCGCGGGTGCTTGGAGAGAAGCACGAGCACACGCTGATCACGCTCAGCCAGCTGGGGGTGGCGAAGCAGCAGAGCGGGGACCTGGCGGGGGCGCTGGAGATCTTCCGGCGGGCGTACGAGGGGCAGGCGGCGGCGCTGGGGCCGGCGTCGAAGGAAGCTTTGGACACCAAGCTGAGCATCGCGGACGCGTTGCAGCATCTGGGGAAGCTTGAGGAGGCGGAGAAAGCGGCGGTCGAGCTTGAGCGGGACGCGAAGGCGGCTTTGGGGATGGATTCGCGGGTGACGCTGACGGCGCTGTCGATCCGGGCGGGGATCCTGAAGGATCTTGGACGATTGGAGGAAGCCGAGCGGGTGGGTCGGGAGGCGTTTGAAGCGAAGAAGAAGATCTTCGGGATGGCGCACTCGGACACGCTGACGACGGCGAACGTGCTGGGGCTGATTCTCGAACAGCAGAAGAAGTACGACGAAGCGGAGAAGGTGCTCCGGGAGGCGGCGGACGCGGCGGGGCGGCTTCGCGGACCGGAGGATGATCTGACGCTGACGTACGAAGCGAACCTCGCCCGGTCGCTTCAGCTTGGGGGCAAGCTGGATGAGGCCGAGGAGCTGATGCGTCGGACGCTTGAGT
>JBIKTT010000015.1:0-11808 GCA_044347925.1 Phycisphaerales bacterium | reverse complement strand
CTCCTCGCACGCCGCTCGCGTGTGCACCATCTGAAGCGACCGGAGCACCGGCAACCCGAGCGGGTTGGGCTTGCCCTCGGGCACGGCGCCCTCGACCTGAACGAACTGGGCTCCGACGTAGCAGAAGACGGTCTGGTGCTTCTCCGGTCCGCGCCCCGCGAGCGTGTAATCGTGCCAGATGTCCTTGCCGGTGCCCCACGTGTACGTGAATCTCACGCGGCCATCGGCTTGCATGTACTCGCAGGGCTTGAACCGGACCCGCTGGCCGGGCTTGCCGTCGATCTCGAACCGGAGCAGCGATGAGCAGTTCTGCGGGAAGACGTAGGTGAAGGTCCGCTCGTCGATGGCTTTGATCTCGGCGGGGTCGAAGGTCTCGAACGTCCTGATCGGCGGCGAGGGAAGCTCGGCGAGCGTCGCGGCGGGCTGCTTGGCGGTCGCGACGGGCTTCCACCCGTCGGGCGTCGCCCCGGCGAGATCCCAGCCGAAGGTGTCAAGCCGCGCGTCGAAATCCTCGCCGGCGTAGATGTGCGAGAACGTGAGCGGTCCCCGATCGGCACGGTCTCGCCGCGGACCGTCGCGGATCCGTCGATCCAAAGCAGGAACGGTTGCCCTTCGGAGAAATCCGGCGTCGCGTCGGTCTTGCTGAACCGCTTGGCGTCGTTCACGGGCCCGACCGACCAGAACGAATTGCCAAGCGTCACCGCGAGCACGTTCTCGCCGGCTTTCAGGTAGGGCGCAAGGTCGAACGTCTGCCAGTAAAGCGTCTTGTCATATTGTGACCAGGCTTGGTTGATCACGCTGTCGCCGACGACACGACCGTTGCAACGAAGCTCATAATGGCCAAGACCGATCACCCGCACGCTCGCTGCGGTGGGGGCTTCCGCGAGCGTGAAGGACCGACGGAGCCTCGGGCAGGGCTCGGGCTCGGTGAGGGCGCTGGCGGACAGGTTCCACGGCGCGACGCTCAGCGGCCCGAGCACCACGGCGGGCGTGCTTTCGGCGTTCACGCCATCGACCGAGCCCTTCCAGGAAGCGTCGGTCGCGATGGTGATGGTGCGGCCGTCGTCGAGCGTAACCGTGAGGAGCATCGCGGCGCCGGCCGGGTCGACCGAGGGGCGAGCTCCGCTTGCGGCGATGTTGCTCGCTCGGATCGTGAGCGTGGCGCTCGCGGAGAGAAGCGCGGGGTCGATCTCCGAGTTCGTCGGCGCGGACCAGCTCTTGGAGGAAAGGACGCGCTGGGACCCGATGAGCAGTTCGGCCGAGTTGTCCGCGGCGAGCCACGCCCGGGCCCGAACGGGCTTGGTGCCGGGAGGGATGGTGAGCTCCCGTGTCAGCGAGACGGATTCGGCGGGCGCGTTCTGCGTGGTGGGAGCCGGCTTGCCGGGTGCCTGGGCC
Organism: Phycisphaerales bacterium; assembly: GCA_044347925.1. GTDB lineage: Bacteria > Planctomycetota > Phycisphaerae > Phycisphaerales > UBA1924 > UBA2396. The sequence continues at coordinate 10,413 of JBIKTT010000015.1, read as the reverse complement.
CAGATCCAGGCGGGCTCGGCGGTCGCGGCTTGGGGTGCCCGTGCGGGCGCGATCCAGACGGCGCGGCCGGGTTCGGATGCGAGAGGAAGGGACGAAAGCAGCGCGACGACGAGGGGAGCAAGCATGCGCTCAGATTACCCGCTGGCGGGTCGGAGGGTCATGGCTCGGGGTGGGGTGCGCGGGGGAAGCGAAACCTGCGCGAGATCGGCCGGCTTTGCGCGGGGTGGTCGTTGCGGCTCGATCCCGGTCTGGCACGGTGATTGCGTGGGGCTCACTGCCGCAAGGTCGCGGCAAGGAGATTCACCATGCGGATTCCCAGCCAGATGTCCGACTCGGCTTTCCAGATCATGCACTCCGCCAAGCACACGAAGGCGGGCGCGTCCTCCGACAAGCAGTCCAACCCGCTCGCTTCGGAAATGGCCGAGGTCAACAAGCGCCTCGACAACATGATCCGCAACCAGAACCCCTCGCCGGAACAGCTCAAGAAGCTCGAGGAGATCCGCAAGCAGTTCAACGACCGCTTGACGAAGGTCGGTTCGGAAACCAGCGATCGCATGAAGCTGATGACGGAGTATCGCAGCGCGCGGAGCGAGCTCAGCGATCAACTCTCCAGCCTCTTCGGCGGTCCTCGGGCGGGCTAAATCGGGTCAGCACCCGGTTTCGAAAGCCGCGAGGTAATCGTCGTAGTCGAAGAAGTCCAGGAACTGGTCTTCGTTGTAGTCGGCGACCATGTTGCCGGTCTCGAAGGCTTCGACGAACGAGTCGTAGTCGAAGAAGTCGAGGAACCCGTCGGCGTTGATGTCGGCCGGGCCGCAAGCGGTCGGGCACCCGGAAGCTCCGCAGAAGATCGGCAACCGGCCGACGACCGACAGGGCCCTGCCGCCCGCCGCGCCGGGGTCGGTCACGATCCACTGCGCGAAGAGCACCTGACCCTGCGAAACCTGGTCCGGAAGCAGCGGCCAGTGCGCGGTCGCGTAGCCGTTGCCGGCTCCGACGCCCGAAGCGGTCTGGACGTCAAAGAGGCGCTCGGGCGTGATGCGCCCGGCGACAGGCGGGCTTGAGGAGATGGCCAGCTGGAGCGTCGCTCCGCCGAGCACACCCTCGACGCCGATCCGGAAATCGCGGTTGCCCACCATGGGCGGGGCTTGCACCACGATGCGCGGGATCACGCCGCCCGAGCCCGGAACACCGCCTCCGATGGGCGTCGCTTGATCGTTGGGGCGCTGGCTGAAAAGCGTGGGAGCATCGAAGGGGAACGTGCGGTTTGCGACGCGCGGGTCGGTCATGCCGTTCTGGAGCAGGTCCTGGATGTCGGCCGCGGCGTTCGGCGGCAACGCGATCTGCGGGATCACGGGGTCGCGGTTCTCGGGGAACTGGGGAGCCGCGCCTGGGGCCCGGGCGTAGAACCGGAGCACGTCGGTCAGCGTCTGGAACTGACCGTTGTGCATGAAGGTCCGCTTGAGGCCGACGTTGCGGAGGCCCGGGACCTTGAATCGGCCGAGATCGCCGGCAAGCCCCGTGACGGCTTGACGTCCGATGTCCTCGGCGGGCGGACGCAGCCCGATGTTGCGGAAGGTGTCGTCCGTGAGGAGATCGTTGTTGACCGTGTGGCACACGGAGCAGCGAGCCGCGCCCTGAAAAGCGTTGAGGCCCCGTTGCTGGGCTGCCGTGAGGGCGTTCTGCTGCCCGGCGCGGAAGCGATCAAACGGCGTCTGATCCGAGATCAGCGTGCGCTGGTACGTCGCGATCGCGAAGGCGATCCGCGTTGCGGTGATCTCGGGATCGCCGAAGGCACGCTCGAAGAGGTCTCCGTACGTCGGCCGGCCGGCGAGAGCCGTCGCGACATCGGCCGGGCGGTTGGTCGCAAGGTTGAGCGGCACCGCGGTGGCCAGGCGCTCATTCACATTCGTGAAGTCGACTCCCGCGTGCGCCATCTCGACGGAGTTCACGATCGGCTGGAGTGCTTGGGACTCGAGCGCGCCGCGCTGCGCGATAGCCACCTGGCCCGTCTCGGGGCTGATGAACTGCTCCCTCGCGCGGCCGTCCCAGAACAGAAGCCGTGAGAACGCCGCGTTGATCGGCGAGTTCGCCGCACGCTCCGTGATCTGCGGGCGGAACGCGAAAAGCGGGTCGGGCTCGAAGTCGTTCTGTTCGTCCGAGCGGATAATCCCCGCGGAGCCGAGAATGTCGTCGGGGGTGTTCAGCATGCCATCGTCACCGGGATGCCGCGCGAGCCGCGGATCGGCTCCCGCGTTGCCGAAAGAGTGACACGTCGCGCACGCGACCACATTGGAAGTCGAGAGCTGCTCGTCGAAGAAGAGGATCTTCCCGAGGACACGCTTCTCTTCTGAGAAGGGGTTCTCAGCCGGGAAAAGAACCGGGGGCAGGGCGTAGACCAGTCCGGACGCGGCGAGCAAGCCGACGGTGGCAACCGGCAGCCCCGCCGCGAGAAGGAAGGTCGCGGCGCGACCGGACAGGCGGGAGGGACGCGAGGGGGAGGAGAGTTTGGTAGACGCCATGAAAAATGCTCCGGGAACAGGTGTTCCCGGAGCAACGGTCGGTCGCGTGATCTATTGCTCAGACCCGAGGTTTTCGGGCGTGAAGCGGTGAATGACCGCTTAGCAGCCGATTTCGAAAGCTTCGACATACGCGTCGTAGTCGAAGAAATCGACGAAGTTGTCGCCGTTGAAGTCGGCGGTACGACCGGAGGGGCAGTTGCCCGTCTCGAAGCAGTTGACGTAATCGTCGTAGTCGAAGAAGTCGAGGAAGCCGTCGCCGTTGAAGTCCGGCGGGCAGCTCGGGCCGGCCCGGTAGAGGCTGATGTACTGGAAGTTGCCGCCGGAGATCACGGTCTGCACCCCTTCACCCGCGAGGTACGTGTGCACGCCCGCCGCATTGGTGATGAGGTACTTGCCGTTGGTCAGCGGATACACGCCGCGGAGACCGCCCACAGGAGCCGTGTCGATCTCCTGAAGGAGAGCGCCGGTCGGGCCAAAGCGGAAGACCTCCTCGGTGCTCGAGAATTCCGCCACCAGGACCTCCGACCCGTCCGCAAGGGGGGTGGTCTGCTGGGGGAAGTCAAGCGGAGCGTCCGCCGCCGTCGAATCGACGAACTTGCCGAGGATCGTGCCGTCCAACGCAACCCGGTCGATGTCGTGCGAGTTCGAATTGCTCACCAGGATCTCGCCGTTGTAGAGCTTGGCGTCAAGCGGGCTGCCGCCGACGGCGACCGCGAACAGGAACGCGCGGGTCGTCTGGTCGAAAACGGCCACCTGGCCGGCGAAGGTGCCGCTACCGCAGGTCACCCAGATCTTGCCGTCCGTCACTTCGAAGCCGCGAACGTTGTCCAGCCCATCGGTGGACGTCAGCACCGGACCGATCAGGGTGCCCGACGCGTCGAACGCAAGGATGTTGTCCTGAAGCTGGTCCGATACCCACACTTCCGTCCCGACCTGAAGGGCTTCCTTCGGGGTCGCGCCGCCGCCGACCACAGGCAGGGTGCAGAAGTTCTCGATGAAGTTGCCGGTGGCAGGGTCGGCTTTGAGGACGCGGTCGTTGCCGCTATCCACGATCAAGAGGTAATCCTGAGCCGAAGCCGTCATCGCGGTTCCGGCCACGCAAGCGAAAATCAGTGCTTTTTTCATGCTCTTCTTTCTGCGTAAAGGGTCCTACCGGGAGATTAGCCGGGCCGCTCCGATTCGCCAAGGAGAAAACCATCGCCGGTTGTGCGTGCTAATCTGTGGAAGACTCCGCATTAGGCCCCTCTCACCCGGTGTAAACTCCGCCCGTCATGAACATCCTCCACGTCATCCACTCCCTCGATCCCCAAAAAGGCGGGCCGCCCATGATCGCCGCCCGTCTGGCGGCGGCCCAGTCGTCGCTGGGGCACTCGGTGGGCGTCCTCTACCAGAGCGACGCGGCCGCGGATGAACGTCTCGCCAAAGCCGTGGGCACCATCCCCGGTTTCGACAAGGTCAAGCTCCACCGGATCGAGGACCCCCACAGCAATCTCGGCGAGATGTTCCTGAACCCCGCCGCCGAATGGCTCAAATCCGGCCTGAAGGACTATGACTGGCTGCACCTGCACGCCATCTGGGCCCCGATCATCCTCCAAACCGCCAAGTCGGCCCGTGCCCAGAAAAAGCCGTACGTGATCGTCCCTCACGGCATGCTCGACCCGTGGAGCCTGTCCGGCCAGGGTCCCGTCAAGCACTTCAAAAAGAAGATCGCGATGATGCTTGGGTATCGCAAGATGCTCGAGGGTGCCGCTTTCCTGCACCTCGGCAACGCCGATGAGCAGAACCTGATCAAGCCGCTCGGCCTTTCCACCCCGGGCGTGATCATCCCCAACGGCGTCTTTCCGCAGGAGATCGAGGGCCTGCCCTCCCCCGGCTCGTTCATCGCCAAGCGGCCCGAGCTCCGTGGCAAGCGCTACATCCTCTTCCTCAGCCGGCTTCACTTCAAGAAGGGCCTGGACTTTCTCGCCGACGCGTTCGCGATGGTCGCCAAGAAGGACCGCGAGGTCCTGCTCGTGGTCGCCGGCCCCGACGACGGCATGCAGCAGCCGATGACCGACCAGCTTCGTGCGCACGGCGTGCTCGACCGCGTGATCTTCACCGGTCCGCTCTGGGGGCCCGACAAGCTCGCCGCCATGATCGACAGCGCGGTTTTCTGTCTGCCAAGCCGCCAGGAAGGCTTCAGCCTCGCCATCACCGAAGCTCTCGGCTGCCGCTGCCCCGTGGTCGTCTCCGAAGGCTGCCACTTCCCGGAGATCGCCCAAGCCGGAGCCGGATGGGTCACCCCGCTCGGAGCCGCGCCCACCGCGAAAGCGCTCGAGGAAGCTCTGGCTTTGTCTCCCGAGGCCGCTCGAGCCATGGGCGAAAAGGGCCGCGAACTCGTCCTTTCTCGCTTCACCTGGCCCAAGATCGCCGAAGCGACCCTTGCGGCCTACGCCAAGCACGCCTGAGCCTCGCTCCCGCGCCGAAAAGGTCCGCGATCGGGACGTACACTGCCGCGATGGCTTCGCACCGAGATGCAGTCCCGCCCTCGCACCGCTCACGCACCCGCGGGACGCTCGCTCGCGCTCTGGACAACGCCGCCAAGGACCGGTTCTTCGAACGCCTCATCAAGCACACCAACAACTTCGACAAGGTCACCTGGCTCGGAATTCCGGTCTGGCAAAACGTCCTGGACCTCTGGACGATCCAGGAGACCATCGCCGAGATCAAGCCCGACGTCCTCATTGAGACCGGCACCAACCGCGGCGGCTCTGCTCTGTTCTTCTCCCAGATCTTCGACCTCTTGTACGGAAGCGGCAGCCAAGCTCGCGGCCAGGGCCGCATCTGGACCGTGGATATCGAAAAACTCCACGCGATTGATCCCGCCCATCCTCGCATCACGACGCACCTTGGAAGCTCTGTGAGCGACGAGACGCTTGCTTCGCTCCGGGCTTGGCTTGGCCCTTCTCCGGGCCGCGTGATGGTGATCCTGGACAGCGACCACAACCGCCCGCATGTCCGCCGCGAGCTTGAGCTCTACACCCCGCTGGTCACGCCCGGCAGCTACCTCCTCTGCCAGGACGGCGTCATCGATGACCTGTCCATGTTCAGCCGCAACGGCGAAGAGGGCCCCCGCAAAGCCATCGACGACTTCTTCGCGACCAGCCCGCACGCCGCCCACTTTGAGATCGATCACGCCCGCTGCGAACGCTTTCTCATCACACACCACCCCAAAGGCTGGATGAAACGTCGTTGAGCGGCCTTTGAGCATTTGCGACTCAGTCTCAACTGCCTAGAATGCACCGATGAGCTCGACTGTCGCCGAACCCGTCGTTCAGGAGCGTCCGCTGACCCAGTGGGCCGCGGGCGAGATCGCGCAGGTCGTCCGGCTTGAACTCGAACCGAACGAAGCCTCGATGCTCCGGGCCATGGGCCTCCGTCCGGGCTCGCTTGTTCGGCTGAGCAAGGTCGGGAACCCGAGCGTGGTCGAGGTGATCAGCGGTCACACCTGCCGTTGCCACTGCCGATGCCGGATCGGCCTCGCGAAGGACGTGGCAAGCCGGGTCGTCCTGCGGGCGGAGGCGTGACCCGTATGGACGCAGCCGTCATCCCGCCGCAAACGCCGCGGACCAGCTTTTTCCGCGTGGTCCTGCTGGGCAATCCCAACACCGGAAAGACGACGCTTTTCAACCGGCTGAGCGGCCTTCGGGCCAAGACGAGCAACTTCCCGGGCACGACGCAGGACGCTCGCGTCGGCGTCATCCGCGAGGAAGCCGGCGGCAGCGTCCACGAGACCGAGATCATCGATCTCCCCGGCGTCTACTCGCTGGAACTCGACCAATCCGAAGCCATGATCTGCCGGGAGGTGCTCGCCGGCCGCCTCGCGCCGCGGGGTGAGCAGGCGGTCGATCCCGAAGCCGTCCTCATCGTGGTCGACGCGACGAACCTGATCCGCAACCTGATCTTCGCGGGCGAGGTGCTCCGCCGCCGGCTTCCGACCGTCGTCGCCGTCAACATGGTCGATCTCGCCGCCAAGCAGGGCATCGAGATCAACGCCGAGACGCTCGCGGAGAAGCTCGGTTGCCCCGTGCGGCTGATCAGCGCCCGAAGCGGAGAGGGCGTGGATTCGATCATGCCCGCGCTCCGCAGCGCGACGATCCCGCGCATCACCCCGCCCGGAACCACCGAGGGCCTCGAGGAGTGGGCCGATCGCATCTTCGCCGAGGTCGCCCATCCCGCGGAAGAGCATGAGCACACGGAAAGCCCGGGCGACACCGCTTCCCGTCGCTCCGCCGACGGCACCGACGCGATCGACCGCTGGACGATGCACCCGGTCGCCGGACCGGTGATCCTGGCCGCGGTGCTGACGGGGCTTTTCTACGCGATCTTCAGCCTCGCGAGCTTCCCGATGGACGCGATCGAGTGGATTTTCGCGGTCGCGGCAGAGTGGATGACCGGGGTGCTGCCGAAGGGGATTCTGTCGGACCTGTTCATCAACGGGATCGTGACGGGCGTGGGCGCAACGGTGATTTTCCTGCCGCAGATCTGCCTGCTTTTCTTCATGCTCTCGCTGCTTGAGGACACGGGCTATCTCGCACGGGCAGCGATGCTGATGGACAAGCTGCTTCGGCCGTTCGGGCTGCCGGGGCACGCGTTCATCCCGCTTCTGGGAAGCCACGCGTGCGCGCTGCCGGGGATCATGGCGGCGCGGGCGATCCCGGATTTCAAGGACCGATTGGCGACGATCCTGGTGGCGCCGTTCATGACGTGTTCCGCCCGGCTGCCGGTGTACGTGCTGCTCACGACGCTTCTGTTCAAGGGCAGACCCGGCATGGCGGCGCTCGCGTTTGTCGGGTGCTATGCGCTGGGCATCGTGGCGGGTCTGCTGAGTGCTGTGCTCGCCCGTCGCACGTTCCTTCGCGGCAAGAGCAGGCCGATGGTGCTTGAGCTTCCGACGTACAAGGTGCCGAGCTTCCGCACGGCGCTGTACACGACCTGGGACCGTGGATGGGTGTTCACGAAGAACGCCGGGACGAACATCCTCGCGATCTGCGTCGTGCTTTGGTGGCTTGGCAGCTATCCCAAGGTCGAGCCGCCCGCCCGCGTCGCCGAGCTTCAGGCGCAAGCCGCCGCCGCGACCGACCCGGCGCAGGCCGAACAGCTCGCCCACCAGGCGGAGCTCGAGGAAGCCAAGGACGCCAGCGCCCGGTCGTTCATCGGGCTCCTGGGCCGGGGGATTCAGCCGGTCTTTCAGCCGCTTGGCTACGACTGGCAGCTTTCCGTCGGCGTGCTGTCAAGCTTCGCCGCCCGCGAGGTGTTCGTGTCCACCATGGCGGTCGTCACCACCGGCGATGACGATCCCGAGCACGAGGGCGTGATGGAGCAGATCCAAGCCGCGCGCCGCGACGACGGTTCGCCCGTCTTCACGACCGCGACGAGCTGGTCCCTCCTCATCTACTACGTGCTTGCGATGCAGTGCCTGCCGACCCTCGCCGTGACGGCCCGCGAAGCGCGCGGCAAGCGGTGGGCCTTCCTTCAGCTCGCGTGGATGACGGGCGTGGCCTATCTCGCGGCGCTGGTGGTGTATCAGTCGCTCCGCGCCGCGGGGGTCACCTGACGCGGCGGGCGTCCTAGCCTTGCACGATCCATGAACGCAGACGCTTCATCCCGGGTTCTCGCGGCCGGGCTGCCCGTGCACGACTGGCAGTTCTGGGTGGCGACCGTCATCGCGCTTGCCGCCGCGTACTTCGTGCTCCGCATGATCCTGCCGAAAGCATGGTTCCCCGGCCGCAAGGCGCCCAGCCGCAAGGTCACGCTCACGATCGACGGCCGACCGCCGGAGAAGCGATAGACGGAGCGCCCTTCGCGGCCCTTCCCGCAAGGCAACCGGCTTTAGCACCCGGCTTCGTAGACCTCGACGAACGCGTCGTAGTCGAAGAAGTCCAGGAACCCGTCGCCGTTGATGTCGTTGAACGCGCTGCCGGCTTCGTATCCCTCGACAAACGCGTCATAGTCGAAGAAGTCGACGAACCCGTCGCCGTTGAAGTCCGCCAAGCAGAGCGTCTCGACGCCGCCGGAGACGACAAGGCCGAACCCCTGCGTCCCGACGTTCACCGCCGCAGCGCTCACGCGGACCATCCACGATCCTGCCGGCGGAGACTGCACGATCACCTGTTCGACGTTGTTCAGAGCGTCCGCCGTGCCGCCCGAGGTTGAGCGGCCGTTGGTGAACACGTTGCCGAGGTACGAAGCACCTCCCAGGGGCCTGACTTCGAGGTCGAGGTTGTTCACCGGGGTCAGGCTCGCGCTCACCGCCGCCGGTGCGTCGTGGTACGCGAGGGTCACCTTCAGCGTCTGCGTCTCGTCCGTCACGCGGAGGCGGAGCACGTAGCTTCCGCCGGTCACGAGCGATCCCGGGCCAGCGTTGCGCGTCTGGGCCACGACAAGCTTGCGGGCGTCGGCGGGGAACATGAGCACATCATCACCAAGGACTCGGCCCCAGCCCTCCTGGTTGCTCGGATACCCCGTGATGCCGGTCATGTCGGTGCTGCTGTTGATGAGCGCGGCTTTGATCAGCGGAGCCGCCGGCGCGAACGAGTCCGCCGGATTCGCGGCGCCCGTGGGGTAGTAGCCGTCCACGAAGTACTGACGCATGAGCGTCGCCAGCCCGGCGACCATCGGGCACGCCATCGACGTGCCCGTCGCGGAAGTCACGCCGCAGGAGGACGAATAGTCCGCCGAGCGGATGCCGCAGCCCGGAGCCATCACCTCGGGCTTGCGTCGGCCGTCGGAGGTCGGCCCGCGGCCGCCGCTGCAGAAGTTGCCCTGCGATCCCGCGTCGCCCGAAGCCGCGACGGCGAGACAGTTCTTGGCGTTCTCCGGGTTCTTGAGCAGCGACCCGTTGGTCACCGCGAAGAGCACGAGGTTGTCGTCGTTCTGCCACGAGAAGTTGTCGATCGCCCGCGCGATCCCGTCGTACGCCGTCGTGTTGTCGTTGCCCCAGCTGTTGGAGTGCACGAACGCGCCCTGCGTCCGGTGAAGATCCAGCCGGTTGAACATGCTCGTCTCGCTGAACGACGGCTGGGTGTTGAACACCATCCGCGCGTTGTGCGCGATCCCTCGGGTGTCGCCGCTCACGCCCGCGTTGCCGATCAGCGTGCCCGCGACGTGCGTCCCGTGGAAGCTCGGCGAGATCCCGCCGTTCATCGCTTGGATCTTCCTGTGAAGCGGTCCCACCGGGTTCACCGGGTCAAGGAACGAGCAGTGCGTGATCTCCGGCATCCCGTCGATCATCGCGATGAGCTGGCCCGTGCCCGTCAGGCCGTTGTTCCAGAGCGGCGTCTGTGCAGCGATGTTGGACTGGATGATCCCCGCCGCGCTCCCGTTGCGGAACGTAAACGCCGGAGCGTCGTCGATGAAATGCACCGCGTCCAAAGCCGCGATCGCCGCGGCCGCTGCCGGCGGGATCGACCCCGTCATCATCCACGAACCGCCCTCGTCGCTCACCGAAACGACCTCGACGCCCGCAATCCCCCGGATCGCCGTCAGCGCCGCATCGGGATCCGCTCCCGCGAAAAGCGAGATCAGCACAGGCCACTTGCCCGCGCCGCGGATCGCTTCAAGCTCGGCGTCCTGCGTCACCTGCTGACCCAGCCCCGCCGCGACCTTCCACGCGGGATCAAAGGCGTGAACGCTCCGCAATCCCGGCACCCGGCGAAGCGATTCGGCTTTTACGCCGTCAAGCGATGCGATGAAGCAGTCGGTGGGGAGATACTCGCGAAGCCCGACGCCCGCCTGGTCCAGCGCCGCCCGCCGCTCCGCCGTCATGGCACCGTCGAACGCGAGCACGTACGAGCCGCCCGCTTTGAAAGCACCGCCCGCCGCGAGCAGGTCGGGCAGCGTCGCCACCGCGTAC